>JAJQBS010000101.1 GCA_021203145.1 Lachnospiraceae bacterium
TGCAGTTGTTGCAGTGCACCATCGCCACCGCATCCCCGGTCGGGGTCGTCACCATATCGATCTCCGGGTACGCTTTTGAAAGCTCTTTTTCCAGTACGATCATGGCAAATACGGAAGTGCCTGCAGAGACATTGCCGGTGCGCACCGCTACACTGTTCGTCGCGGCCATGCCGGTGCCAGCGTCGCCTTCCGGCGGGGCAATCGGAATTCCCGCCTTCAGCTTCCCGGATACATCCAGCTTCTTCGCACCTTCCTCTGTCAAAACGCCCGCGTCCTCCCCGGCCAGAAGTGCCTTCGGCAGGATCTCCTGCAGCTTCCATGGAAATTGCCTCGGAGCTATCAGATCATTGAATTTGTCAATCATTTCTTTATTATAATCTCTGGTCTCACTGTCAATCGGGAACATGCCGGATGCATCGCCAATGCCAAGTACCTTTTTCCCAGTCATCTGCCAGTGAATATAACCTGCAAGCGTCGTGAAAAACGCAATATCCTTCACATGCTCTTCCCCATTCAGAATCGCCTGGTACAGATGGGCAATGCTCCATCTCTGCGGAATATTAAAATTGAACAAATCAAGCAGCATCCTTGACGCCTGCTCCGTAATCGTATTTCTCCAGGTTCGGAACGGCACCAGCAGATTATCGTCCTTATCAAACGTCAGATAACCGTGCATCATCGCGCTGAAGCCGATGGCCGCGAGATTTTCGATGTCCGTGTCATACTGCTTCTTCACATCCGCCGCAAGATCGCTGTAGCAGTCCTGCAGCCCTTCCCATACAGCATCCAGGCTGTAGGTCCAGACTCCGTTTACCAGCTGATTCTCCCACTCATGGCTGCCGGACGCGATCGGCTGATTTGTCTCGTCCACCAGCACAGCCTTAATCCTCGTCGAGCCAAACTCCAGGCCAAGTACGGCTTTGCCGCTTTCAATTGTTTCCTTTGCTTTTGCTGCGTTTACTCCCATTTTTTACCTCCTGTTAAAATATTATGGTCATGTTTTATTATCATGTGCGATCTTTCATGAATCACCATTTCTCTGCGCTAAACAAACTAATGAACCGGCTGCTGCTTCGCGATTTTTACAATACGGCTGGTGCCAAGCCGGGACGCCCCCAGCTCCAGAAAATGTGCCGCGTCCTCGAGCGAGGAAATACCTCCAGCCGCCTTGATTTTTACATCGCTCCCGACATGCTCCGCAAAAAGAGCGACATCCGCGAAGGTCGCGCCGCCCTTGCTAAAGCCGGTCGATGTCTTGATAAAATCAGCTCCCGCCTCCGTAACGATTTCGCAGAGCCTGATTTTTTCCTCTTCAGTCAAAAGACAGGTCTCGATGATCACCTTCAGGATCTTATCCCCACAGGCTGCCTTCAGAGTGCGGATTTCATCGCGGATGCAGTCGTACTTCTGATCCTTCACCCAGCCGATGTTGATGACCATATCAATCTCATTCGCACCGTTTTCGATCGCGTCCTTTGTCTCAAACTCCTTGACTGCGGTCGTATTATAGCCATTCGGGAAACCAATGACCGTGCAGACGGCCGGAACGCTCCGGGTACAGGCATCGCCTTCTGCAGCCGTTCCGCCTGCGGAAGTTTTGCCCTTCTGTGCAGCCGCTTTGTCCTGTAAGGCAGATGTTTCTTTTTGCAATGCGGTTGTATTTTCCTCCGAGGCAGCTGCTTTATCCTGTAAAGCAGCTGTTTTTCCTTGCAGATACTCACTGGCCTGCTTTACATAAGCTGGCGGGATACACACCGACGCCGTCCCAAAATTCACCGCGTCATCGCAAATCTGCTGAATCTGCTCCCAGGCTGCGTCCTGTGCCAACAGGGTGTGATCTACGTGCCGCAGTATTTCTTTTAGATCCATTCTACTTTCCTCCTCGCTGTTTTAATTGTGTAACAAAATCGGTTTATTGTGTTTCCCGCCTCTTTCGCTCTGCATCCGTACGATAATGCCAAAAAACACAGATAATGCCGGCAAGGAAAATCCTTTTCTTACTCAAATGCGCGCTCTCCGCTTCCGTACCGCCTGCCACAGCAGATACAGCAAAATCAGCGCCCAGACTGCCGCAATGGATCCGAGCAGGATCACCGAGGTCTGCGGCAGCGGCCCGAGATCTTTGGGGCCACCACCGTCCCCATCATCCGTCGTCTCAATCTGATCAAGCCGGTAGAGCGAGGTCACGTCACTGTAGAGTGTCTCAAAATACGCATCGTCAATCGTCTCAGAACGCCGGGCAGACTTTGTCGTGTTTTCAATCAGCTGGCCCGCCGCGCTCCGAAGAGAGGTCGAACCGTTGAAAACTGCGGTTATAAATGTATTATCAATATTGTCAAGCAGCAGCGTCGCGGCGTCGATTTTCACGCTGTAGTAGGTGGAGTTGTCCTCGCCTGACCGGGAGAGGTAGTCCTGATACTCCTCGGATTCCTGCGCCTTCGTCGTCACCGGGAGATAGCCTTCCGTCTGGGAATACGCGATCTGCACCTCATTTGTCAGCAGGTACTGCGCGAACAGCCAGGAGGCAAGTACCTCCTGCTGATCCTCTTTATTGAAAATACAGATGGAAGGTCCCTGGGAAATCATCTGCGGATTCTCCGTGTCGTATTGCGGCACAGCCATGACCACCGTCTCAAACTCGACCAGCTTGTCCTCGCTGATGTCCAGCAGCGGCGCGTCGGTACCCATCCAGGTCGCCCCCGCAGTGGAATCAATCGCGAAAATGCACTGCCCCGCGTTCAGAAAATTGGCAGGGTAGCCGGAAATTTTGAAGGTGGAAAATTCCCTTGCTTCCGCATATCCCGCAATCTGGTAGAGCAGCTCCGTCGTCGTGTCGTTGAACAGCAGGATTTCCCCTTCCTCCGTCGAATATCCCGCGTCGAGCTGCTTCAGCATCGTGATCATCATATTGTCTGTCGATTTATAGATAAACGGAATCATCACGCTCTGCCCGTTTACCACAAAATTCCCATCCTCGTCCTTTTCCATCGCCGCGTCGCACACTTCCCAGATAAAATCCCAGGTCAGCGTCTCGGGCAGTTCAAAGCCCAGTGCCTCGACATAGGTCTTGTTTACATAGCAGGCTTCGGTAGATCGCATATAAGGAAGCGCGTAATAATATCCATCGATCTGACATTCCTCCAGAAACTGCGGCACAATTTCATCGACCGTCGGCGAATCAAAAAGGAGCTCACTCCCGCCCAGACCATACTTTTCGTCTGTCATCAGATCATCCAGTGAGACAACCTGGTTGTCGCCGGTCAGGTAGGTCGCGATATGATCCGGGTACGTGATGCAGACATTCGGCGTCGTATCCGTCGCGATATTCGTAATCACGTCATTATAAATATCCGAATAATCCGTATACAGCCGGAGGGTCACTGTAATATTCGGATACAGCTCCTCAAAGTCCTCGACTGCCTGCTCGTAAATCGCCACCTGTGTCTTGTTCGTATCATTTTTCGCCCAGAATGTGATCTCATAGTCCCGGGAATCGTCAAACTCATCCGGCACCGCGAACGCATCCTTCGTCTCCTGCGAGCCATGGCAGCCCGTCAGGGAAAATGCGCAGACGATCAGCAGAAGCGCCAGAGAAATGCCCCTTCGCCGGATGCCGTCCATCCATGCCTTTTCCCCTCCATGGATTTTTTTATGCCGGTTGCTTTCCGGCCGACCATTCAAAATTTCATTCGGATTCCTGAAAGCTGATCCATACAATTTTTCATGAGAGGTTTTATATCGATTCCCATTCATTTTCTAAAAGTCACCCTGCTCTCTCCCGGGCTTTCTGCCCGCTTCGTAACACATGAGCCGCAGTCCTGCCATCCCTCAGGCCACGAGCCGGCCACACGGCGCACCTCCATCATCTTTCTCAGGCCTTCACCCCGCCGCGCATTGTGTCTGCCACAGTCTTATTTTCTCAGGCTTTCAGCCCGCCGCGCAACATACCTGCCACAGTCTTTATATTTCATCAGGCCTTCAGCCCGCCGCGAGACACTCCGGCCATAATCTGCTTCCGGAAAATCAGAAACAGGACAATCAGAGGCACGGAAATGACCACGACCGCCGCCATCATCGCCGGGATATTCTCACGCCCGAAGCCATTCTCCCTGATCTCCTGAATCCCGTTCGACACCAGGAAATAATTCTGGTCGTCCGTAATCAGCCGCGGCCAGACATAGGAATTCCAGCACTCGATCACCTTCAAAATCGTAATCGTCGTCACCGTCGGCTTTGAGATCGGCAGCATCACCTTCCACAAATATTTAAAATCCGAGGTTCCGTCCACCTTCGCGGCATAATAAAGGCTGTCCGGAATCTGCTCGAAATTCTCTTTGAGCAGGTAAATGTAGAAAACCGACGTCACCGACGGCAGAATCAGACCCGGGAAGGAGTTGCGCAGATTCAGGTTTGTAATGGTCACAAAATTTGTAATGATCACCAGCTCATTCGGGATCATCATCAGCGAAAGGAAAAACACGAACACCACATTCTTCCCCCGGAAATCCAACCGTGCAAACGCAAATGCCGACAGTGTAATCACTACCAGCATAATCGCCGTCGTCACCACCGCGAAAATCACCGTATTTGCCAGATAACGCGCCAGTGGAACCTGCGTAAACGCGTCCGCGTAGTTCTGGAACGTCGGAGTCAGCGTAAAAAACTTCGGGACATACTCTGAGCTGTATTCCCCATAGCTTTTCACCGAGGTCAGCACCATCCAGTAAAACGGAAACAGCACAATCAGCGCCCAAAGTGCCAGCAGCACCGCCTTTCCCGCGCCCAGAACCCGGCTGGCGAGGCGGGCACCTCTCTCGATTTTTGCAAAATCATCCATATTAACAAGCCTCTCATTCCGCAGCTGCAAACTGCCGTTCTATCGCTGCGCCCTCCTGCTCACCAGCAGATTAATACACGTGATGGTCAGTATAATCACAAACAGCAGGATCGCCGCTGCGGACGCGTAGGACGGATATCCGCCGCTGTCGCCGTAGAGCATGTCGTACACGTAGCCGACGATCGTGTTCATCTCGGCCGCGTTCAGATCGGTTCCGAACAGTGCAACGACATCGCTGTAGGCCTTGAATGCTCCGATGAAGCCTGTGATCACCAGATAAAAAATCATCGGAGAGATCATTGGCAGCGTAATTCTCCAGAAAATCCGGGATTTAGATGTCCCATCCACACGCGCTGCTTTGTAATAATCCTCATTGACAGACGCAAGAGCACCGGTCAGGATCAGGATCTTGAACGGCATAACGACCCAGATCGTGTAAATGCAGAGCACCATCATCTTGGCCCAATACGGCCCATCAATAAAATCAACCGAAGTACCGCCGAAAAAGTTGATCAGCAGGTTAATCATACCATCACTGTAGGCAGTCTTTTTAAAGAGGATCATAAACACCAGGCCGACTGCCAGCGTGTTGGTGACATAGGGCAGAAAATAAATCGTCTGCAGCAGGTTCCGAAACCGTTTGATCGAGTGCAGCGCGACTGAAATCAGCAGTGCCAGGCCGGTCGAAACCGGCACGGTGATGATCACCAGGATGAAGGTGTTTTTTACCGCCTGCAGAAAATAGGGATCATGCAGGACATAAGAATAGTTGTAAATGCCAACGCCGTAATAGGTCTGTGAAGTAAAGTTGTAGCCTTCCTCAAACGAATAAATAAACACATCAATCAGCGGGTATACCAGGAACGCACCCAGAAACAGAACCGCCGGGAGCAGATACAGCCAGCCCTTTAAATTGCCGAATCTGCCCTTCGCCATATTCATAGCAGATCTCACTCCTTTCTTACTATCCGCCTATCCAGTCATCCAGAAGCGTTTTTCCTGAGTCACTCTTTTAGTCACTCTTTTCGCCCGCCCGTCACAGGCATTTGCTGTGAATCAGACTGTCAGACTGTTCCCCTGAAGACATCCTTCACGCATCTGCAAGCTTAACCATAAGTCTGTCTTCACTCTCTCTGTCAAAGAGAAATACCTTGTCTGGCCGCAGGGCAAAGCGGACGGTCGGGCTGGAGGTATCCACCCGGTTTTCGGTGCTGATGATAGAGCGGACAGTCGGATTTACAGAAGAGGCGTTGCGCGAAAGGACGCTGATGTCGCGGCCCATCACCTCGACGCCGTTTAACGCGCAGGTAAGCGGCCCATCCGGGCAGAGCCGGAAACCCTCCGGGCGGATGCCGACCCAGACATCGCGAGGCTGGAGTGCGGCTCCTTTCGGTTTCCCCGCAGCCGGGCCGGGCTCATGCCCTGTCCCGGTTATGCCATCCATCACTCTGTCATCTCCGATATAAAGTCCTCCGTCCCGGATCAGCCCCTCGAACACATTGATCGGCGGCGTCCCCAGGAATTTCGCGACAAACAGATTCGCCGGGCTATCGTAAACCTCCTGCGGCTTTCCGGTCTGCTGCACCACGCCATCCTTCATCACCACGATCATGTCAGAGATGCTCATCGCCTCGTCCTGGTCATGTGTCACGAAAATCGTCGTAATCCCGGTCTCCCTCTGGATCCTGCGGATCTCGTCCCGCGTCTGAAGACGAAGCCTCGCGTCCAGATTGGAGAGCGGCTCATCTAAAAGCAACACCTTCGGTTCCTTCACAAGTGCCCGCGCGATCGCCACACGCTGCTGCTGTCCGCCCGAGAGCTCGCCCGGCCTGCGGTCCATCAGCGGATCGATCTGCACCAGACGCGCCACCTCTTCCGCTTTCGCATTCATCTCCGCCTTCGACAATCTGTCTTTCCCCTTGCGGTTTTCCAGGGGGAATAAAATATTCTGGCGCACTGTCAGATGCGGATACAGTGCGTAATTCTGAAACACCAGGCCAATCCCCCTGTGTTCCGGCGCCAGACGAGTCACATCTTCCTTTCCAAAAAAGATTTTCCCTTCGGTCGGCACCAGCAGGCCGCTGATCAGGTTCAGCGTCGTACTCTTGCCGCAGCCGGACGGCCCCAGCAGGGCGATCAGCTTCCCGTCCGGAACCGTAAAGGTAAAATGGTCGACCGCGACCACATCCTCCTTCTTTTTCCGGTCACGACCCGGAAATCTCATCGTCAGATCCTGTAAAACAATCTCCATCATTTCCTCCGCTCTGTAGAAAATAGTGTTCCATCTGCCATTTTCTGCCCAGATTCATGGCGCAATTATAGCATAAGTATGCTTTGAGGACAACTCTAAAATCAATCCCTCATCGCGGCCACTTCATCATATTCCTTCTCAATCGAGGCGTCCGGCGCGGCCGTCGTGAGACTGACAATTACATCCGCCACAATCGCAAACAGGAACGCCGGAAGCAGCTCATATATGTCGAGCAGCCCGCCCATCGGGCGCACGCCGTACTTCCAGATAAACACCATCGCGCCGCCTGTGACCATACCAGCAAGCGCCCCCCATTTGTTGCTTCTTTTCCAGAAAAGTGCCAGCAGGACGACCGGCCCGAATGCCGCGCCGAATCCTGCCCATGCAAAGGACACAATTGTAAATACAGAGCCCTCGTTTCTTGCCCAGATCATAGCGACCACAGCAATCACCACCACCGTGCAGCGGGCAATCCGGATGGAGGCTTCATCCGAAAGCTTCACGCCGAAGGTGTCACGCACGATATCCTGCGAAACGCTCGATGCAGCCGCCAGCAGCTGCGAATCCGCCGTGGACATGGTCGCCGCCATAATCCCGGAAAGAATCACACCGGCTACGATTGCCGGAAGTACCCCATGCGTACTGATTAACTCCGCAATTTTAATAATGATCCGCTGAGAATCGGATGAGGACAGTGCCTCCAGTGCCCCCGCGCTGATCATTGCGTTTCCGATAATACCGATCAGCACCGCCACTCCCATTGAGATCACAACCCAGACGGTCGCCACCCGGCGGGAAAGCACAAGCTTCTCCGGCTCCTTAACTGCCATAAAACGCAGCAGAATATGCGGCATGCCAAAATATCCCAGTCCCCAGGCCAGCGTAGACGCGATGGTCAGGCCGTTGTAGGATGCCGCCGTCCCGGTCGCCGCGTCATAGCCCTGCGTCAGATTCAGGTAGCCAGGCAGGGACTGCGCATTTGAGACTACCGCCGACCATCCGCCCGCCGCGCTGATGCCGAAAAATACCACGACAATCAGAGCGATCGTCATGACGACCGACTGTACAAAGTCCGAAGTCGACGCCGCCATAAACCCTCCAAGGGTCGTATACACGGTGATGACTACCGCCGCGATCAGCATCGCTGTCAGATAATTTACGCCGAAAAGGCTGGAAAAGAGTGTCCCGCATGCATTAAACCCAGACGCCGTATACGGAACAAAAAATACTACGATGACCACCGCCGCAATCAGCGAGAGAATGTGTTTCTCATCATGAAAGCGCTTTGAAAAAAACTCCGGGATCGTCGTCGCGCCGATATGGCTGGAATAATTGCGGATACGCTTCGCCACAATCAGCCAGTTCAGGTACGTGCCGACCGCCAGGCCGATCGCCGTCCAGACTGCCTCCGGCACGCCGGCGAGCAGCGCCACGCCCGGCAGGCCCATCAGCAGCCACGAGCTCATGTCTGATGCCTCGGCGCTCATCGCCATCACCAGCGGGCCGAGCCTGCGCCCGCCCAGATAAAAGTCGCCGGCGGATTTGTTCTTATTGGAGAACCAGACGCCGATGCCGACCACCCCGACCAGATACACAATCATCGTTGCCAGAATCAAAATACTCCTCGAATCCATAATTTTCCTCCTCTTTGGTGTTTTTCTGCCACAAGTTTTAACATGGTAACACGGTAAAGTATACACCATCAGGAAACAGACAACAACTATTTTTACTTATTTTCTCCTTTTTTCGCACTCTTTTTTGCAGTCTTTTTTGCTTCTTTTTCGATTTTGATCTCAGTGGCAGCCGCCTCGGCCGGGCGGGACACCTGCCCAAGCTTTGCCCGCACATTCTCGTTCGCTCTCGCCGCAAACTCTTCCGCCTCCCCGGTCTCCTCCCTGGAAAATCCTTTCAGGCAGACCTTTTTGCATTCCTCCACGGCGTGGTCGATCTCGTCAGTATATTCCGCCGCTTTTTCCAGCACATCAATGATAAGCCCCTCCTCGGAATCCATCTCAAAATCGATCAGCTTCTCTCTTTTCAGCCGGTTCAGCGCACGGGTGGTTTTCTGCACGTTCAGCCCTGTGAGCTCCGTGATCTCCCGGCGTCCCGTAAAGCGCCTGATATTTTCAAACAGCAAAAGCAGTATAGCCTCATCCGCAGTAATCTGTTTGAGCATCGCGGCAAGTCCGAGCTGATACTCGAGAAGCTTGTCAAAATAATAGCGATCTACCAGAATGCCGCCCGTATCGCTTAAGAATCCTCCGGCGAGCTTCATGCCCTCTTCCCCGAGCCTGGACGTCCCGGGGGCGAGCGACGGCATGACAAATCCGTCCCACGCCGTGCTGATCAGAAACATCCGCACCTTCTGCTTCACTTCCGCGTAGTCTTCCTCATAGACGTCCCGGTAAAATGCATTGTAATAATCAAACACGGTACTCTTCATTTTGACGGTATTGCTGATACTCACGCCCTGGGAGACGAGGCTGTCCTTGCGCTTCATATAATAATATACCGGCACCTGAATCGCGTAAAAGGACTCCGCGTAGCGGATGTACTCCAGATTGAACAGAAAATCCTCGCACCAGCTGAGCTCCTCATCCATCCGAATCTGATGTTCTTCGATAATCGAGCGACGAAACAGCTTGTTCCAGAGGACGCCGTAATAAAAATCCGCCGGATTTTCAATCATATAGGACGCAAATTCCCTCCGGTCCATAATATGGTCCGCGTCGATGTCTCCCTTCTGGGAGAGCCTTTTCCCGGTGACACGGTAAAAATCACCGATCACCATGTCGCAGCCTTTCTCGACGGTCGGCCTTATCAGCAGACTCGTCGAGTCCGGCGTCAGCCAGTCGTCACTGTCCGCGAACTGCACGAATTCACCCTGCGCCAGATCCAGCGCCCGGTTCCGGCTCGCGGAGACGCCAGCATTCTCCTGGTGAATCACGCGGACTCTTTTATCTTTTGCGGCATACTCATCCAGCAGCGCGTCCGTGCCGTCGCTGCTCCCGTCATCAATCAGCAGAATCTCCAGATTCTGATACTCCTGGTTCAGAATACTGTCCACACAGCGGTTAATATAGTCCTTCGCGTTGTACACGGGGACAATCAGGCTTACCAGCGGTTCCATCTTTTCCTCCGATCCATCTCATAAAGAAACGGCAGATGCTTTCGTATGTCTGCCGCTCTCTGTCATTTCATTTCCTGTTTTTAATTCTGGAAGGTCGCCCCCGCGCTCTTCGGGTTTGCCGCCCAGATCTCGTCCGCGGTCGGCTTCCAGCTCTCGGCGTACGGCGTCGTCTTGTCGCACAGATCGTCCACGCTCTCCGGGCTCTGGTAGTCCGTGTTGACCGCCCCGGTCTTTTTCACCATGGCGCGCAGGTATTCCGGGTTTTCCAGCATCGGGCAGGGCCGCATCATGTTCTCATTGAACGGCTGGCTGTCATGATAAGCCTGGAAGAGCGGGCTCTTGAGCGCGTCCTTGAGCGAAGTACTTTTGATGTTGCAGTTGGAATAGTGGATAAACACGCACGGCTCCACGTCTCCCTTCGCGTTGATGTGCATGTAGAGCCGGCCTCCGGCGATACAGCCGCGCACATATTCGGCGTCGTTCTGGAAGTCCAGCGTAAACATGGACTTTGTCCCGCGGTATTCACGGATCTTATCGTACATTTTTTTGCGCTGCGCGGGGGTAGGAAGCAGCTCCGGCGAAGCGTCGTTCCCGACCGGCATATAGTGGAAGAACCAGGTAAAAAACACGCCGCTCTCAATCAGGTGATCAAAGTACTCCTCCGAGCAGACACTGTCTATATTCGCGGAGGTATAGCAGGTGGATACGCCGAACGGAAGTCCCCGGTCTTTCAGAAGCTTCATGGCATGCATGACCTTCTGGTAAATACCGTCGCCGCGTCTGCCGTCATTGGCCGCCTCGGAGCCCTCCACGCTGAATGCCGGTATGAAGTTTTTCACCCGGAGGATCTCGTCACAGAATTCCTCGTCAAAAAGCGTTCCGTTCGTAAACGCCAGGAACTCGCAGTCCGGATGCATCTCGCAGAGCCTGATCAGATCCTTTTTGCGCACGGTCGGCTCGCCGCCGGTATAGATGTACATGTAAACGCCCAGCTCCTTGCCCTGGCGAATGATCGAATCGATCTCTTCCAGTGTCAGATTCAGCTGGTGCCCATACTCGGCCGCCCAGCATCCGGTGCATTTCAGGTTGCACGCACTCGTCGGATCCAGCAGGATCGCCCAGGGCACGTTGCAGTTATGCTCCCTTGCGTAATCCTTCTGTATCGCGGTACCCTTCAGGCTGGCATTGATAATAAAGTTCCGGAAAAAAGTCTCCCGAACGCCCGGGTTCAGCTGGTACATGCGCAGGATCAGCTTGTACCAGTTGTTATCCTTGTCCGCGATTGCTTTGCGGATCGCGTTTCTCTGCGCCGTATAATATTCCTTCGGCATGTATTTATCCACCAGCTCCATCAGCTTCGGGATGTTCGTCTCCGGATCCTTTTCCAGATAACTCAGTGCTTTTGTCGCCACGACCTCCGTAGCCGCCATTTTTGCTTTGTCTGCAAGTTTCATTCTTTTTCTCTCCTTTATCTCTTACGTGCTCTCCCATCCGCACCTCTTTCTGCAGCGGAAGCGGCATTTCCTTACCTGCTCCTTCGTCTGCACCCATGCGGCTGATCCTGCACAATGTATGAATATTCCCCGCGGCACACAGATATGCCACAGAGACATCTCACTGATATTCGTCAGTCGGGCCGGAAAATCTGTCCAGGATTCTGATCGTATAGACCGCGACGCACAGGTTCAGCACCCCTTCCAGCAGTACTGCGGTACCGGTAAGAGTCATTGTCGCTCCCGCGCCTTCAAACGGATCAATTACCAGAAGCATACCAAAAATCCCGGTCAGAATTGCGACCAGCAGGATCCTCCACCACAGAGTGAGCCCGAACTTCTTTGCGTCTATGAACATCTGCATCCGAAACAATGCGTCTGTCAGAATCACCAGACCCAGAACCACGTACAGCAGCCGTGAATAAGATTCCCCACGAACCAGGATCAGCAGCCCCAGTGCAATCAGCAGAATGCCGAAGGCAAAGTCATATTGAAACGCCAGGCAGTAAAAGTCTTTGGAAAAATAGCCGATCATTTTAATGACTCCGTCCGCAATAAATATCGCTCCCAGGAACCGGATCAGGACATCCATCGGACAGCCCGGATTGATGAGCAGATAAGCACCGAGTATGCAGATGATAAGCGCAATAATCACATACCCATTTCGCGCTATTTTCAGAGTTCTCAGAGAATCATGCTTCAGAGAATCCATGCCTCCTCCCTCCTTTCTAAATAATTTTACAAAATCCGCAGCGAAAAAGGAACAGACAAAAAAAGGACAATGCCCAAAATTTAGGCATTATCTCTCTTTTGGCCAAAACGAACCACTCCTTCTATATTCTATTCCTGATTCTATTCCTGATTCCATCCCGAATCAGGCCCGGAAATCCTTCCGCCCCTGGCATCCTCGTCCGCCAGACGAAGCAGCTGCATCATACGCTTCATACCGGCAGCCAGATCCTCCTTCATCCCATGCTCCAGCCAGTCCAACAGCACGCCTTCCAGCAGGCATTTCTGCAGGTTCTTTACCAGACGCGCATCTTCCTCCGAGAGCTGACGCAGCTCCGGCACATTTTCCGCCCGCAGCACGTAGTTTGAAACCATATAGTCACACAGCTGCTCCAGCTGCCTCTGCAGAATGACCCGGTCCAGAGAGCGGTAAATATGGAGGATGGCCCGTTTATTCTCGCGCAGCATATCCACCACCTGTGCCAGACCGTCCAGCAGATCTTCTGCCGCTTCCGGTGTCGCTGCGTCGGAGGCAGATTCCATATGGCTCTGCATGATCCGGTCCATCTCCCGTTTGAACGCGTACTCCATGACATCCGTGATATCCCGGAAATGGTAATAAAAGGTATTCCGGTTAATCCCGCACCGCTCTACGATATCCTTAACCGTAATCTTTGCAAATGGACGCTCATTCAGCAGCTCCAGCACTGTCTGAATAATCAGTTCTTTTGTCATTCCTGCCATAAAAAATCACATCTTACCCTTTATCCGACGTCTGTCCTTCACTTCTGCGACAGGAAAATACAGCAAACAACGTCCGTCGTTTTCCTTTGCGTGCTTCACCTTCCGCAGATCTGGTCGATCCGACTCAGCTCGTCATCCGTAAATGTCCGCCGCTCCACCGCGGAAATATTTTCCGCGATCTGCTCCGGGCGGGAAGCACCAATCAGGACGGACGCGACGCCGTCATCCTTTAAAATCCAGGAAAGCGCCATCTGCGCCAGGCTCTGCCCCCTCTTTTGCGCCAGATCATTCAGCGACCGTATCTGCGCCAGGCGTTCAGGCGTCAGCGCATCCGCCTTCAGGAACCGGGGGTCACGGCCGATCCGGCTGTCGGCGGGAATGCCGTCCAGATATTTATCTGAGAGCAGCCCCTGGGCAAGCGGGCTGAAGGCGATGATGCCCATACCAATCTCCCGGCAGCAGTCCTTCACACCGTCGTCCTCGATTGTCCGGTCAAAGATCGAATATCGTCTCTGGTTGACAATCAGAGGGCAGTGCAGCTCCTTCATGATCGCCGCCGCTCTCCTCGTGTACTCCTCATTGTAGTTGGAAATTCCGGCGTAAAGCGCTTTTCCGCTCCTTATGATGGACGCGAGTGCCTCCATCGTTTCCTCCAGCGGGGTCTCGGAATCCATGCGGTGATGATAAAAAATATCCACATAGTCCAGCCCCAGCCTTCTAAGACTCTGGTCGACGCTCGCGGTCAGATATTTTTTGCTTCCCCAGTCTCCGTAAGGCCCCGGCCACATCCCATAGCCAGCCTTTGTCGTCACCACAAGCTCGTCGCGGTAAGGGATAAAATCCTCCCTGAGAATTTTCCCCAGATTTTCCTCCGCGCTCCCTTCAACCGGGCCGTAATTGTTCGCCAGGTCAAACTGCGTGATTCCCAGGTCAAAAGCTGTGCGGCACATTGCTTTCATCGTGTCATAATTGTCCTTACTCCCGAAATTATGCCAGAAGCCCAACGACACCGCCGGAAATTTCAGGCCGCTTTTCCCTACCCGGCTGTATCGCATCTTATCATAACGTCTGTCATCGGCTGTATACACATTTCCCATATTCATACCCTCTCATAGATGCTGTGATTTTCCCTTATTTTTCATATTCTATCCCTATCAGCGTCAGGCCGTGCGCCTGCGCCGTGTCTCCCGCAAGACTGCGGTCCTTCGCCTCCAGGATCTTCGGTATCTCCTCCGGCTCCATCCTTCCGCCGCCGACTTCCAGAAGCGTCCCCACAATGATGCGTACCATATTGTAGAGAAACCCGCTGCCGCAGACGCGCACCGTAATCATACCGCCGGCCCGTCCCGGTCGGCATCTCCCGCCCTCTGGCGGCGTTTTGGCAGCCCCGGCCGTTTCTTTCTCAGGTATCTGCGAATCCTCATTCTCCCGTATCTGTGAGAAAGCATTTCCGCCGGAAAACAGAGCCGGATCCGGTTCAAACAGGATATCCATGCTGTAAATCGTCCGCACACGGTTTTTCACCTCCGGCTTGTTTGTGCAGAAGCTGGTAAAATCGTGCGCCCCGACCAGATAAGAAGCGGCGCGGCGCATTCTTTCCACATCCAGATCCCAGTGATAAAAAAGTGAATACAGCCTGCTGCAGGGATCCGGAAAACGGCAGTTCCAGATTTTGTATTCATAGGTCTTCCGGTTCTTCCGGAAGCGGGGATGAAAGTTCAACGGAACCTCGCAGGAATCCTGGATGCGGATATCCGCGGGAAGACGCGAATTCAGCGCGTAGGAAATCCGATCTGCCGGCATCCGCGCCGCGGTGTCAAATACCGCCACATTTCCTCTCGCGTGTACGCCCGCGTCTGTCCGGCTCGCGCCAAGCACATAAATGTCCTCGCCCAGCAGCTCGCCCAGATGCCGGTTCAGCACACTCGAAACCGACACACCGTTCGGCTGCACCTGCCAGCCGCAGTAATTCGTGCCGTCATAGGCGACGACCAACTTCACACGCTTCATTCTGCCTTCTCTCCCACCTTAGGTTCTTACCATCCCAGCGCCGAAAAAAGCGCAGTCTCGACAAGATTGAGCCGGCTCACCGCCAGCATCACCAGAAAATACGCAAGCAGGATCAGGTAAGCCGCCCGGTCTCTTCCTTTATATTCCAGCGGGCGCATTTTCGTCCTGCCCTCGCCCCCGTGATAGCCTCTCGCCTCCATCGCCATGGCCAGATCGTTGGCCCGCCGGAATGCGGAGATAAACAGCGGCACCAACAGAGGCACCATGTTTTTCGCCCTCTGGAGCAGATTCCCCGACTCGAAATCCGCGCCGCGCGCCTGCTGTGCTTTCATGATTTTGTCCGTCTCCTCCAGCAGAATCGGAATAAAGCGCAGGGCGATGGACATCATCATGGCGATCTCATGGATCGGCACATGAAGCTTTTTCAGTGGAGAAAGCGCCTTTTCCAGTCCATCGGTCAGATCATTCGGCGTGGTGGTCAGCGTCATCACGGAGGAGCCGATAATCAGGTAAATCAGCCGGACGGCCATGGAAACTGCCGTCTTGATGCCTTCTACCGTAATCTGAAAAATCCAGAATTTCACCACCACCGTGCCCGATACCAGAAACAGGTTGAAAATGACGGTGATCATCAGAAGCATAATGATAGCCCGTAATCCCTTGATCATGAATTTAAACGGGACCTTTGAGATCTTAATCACCGAGGCAAGGAACAGCGTCGCCACAAGGTACGCCTCAATTTTCCCGAACGCAAACAGGGATATGATAAACACCAGTGTTCCTGCGAGCTTTACTCTTGGGTCCAGTTTATGAATGACCGAATCGGTCGGATAATATTGGCCTAACGTAATCTCTCTTAACATGGTCCTCTTCTTTCCAGACATCTCGCGATGGATTCCGCCGCTTCCGCCGCGGTCGCCGCGTCCGTATCGACGTCCCATCCCAGCTCAGCCAGCTCATTCATGAGATAAATCTCCTGCGGAGCGGCCAGCCCCACAGCTTCCAGCTCCTTATAATGGCGGAATACTTTTTTCGGCTCATCGTCGTACAGGACTTCTCCCTGGTTCATCACAATGATGCGCTCCACATAGCGGGCGACATCCTCCATACTGTGCGACACCAGAACCACTGTAATCCTCCGCTCCCGGTGCAGCAGCGCCACCTGATCCAGAATGTCGTCCCGCCCTCTCGGGTCAAGCCCGGCCGTCGGCTCGTCCAGCACCAGGACCTCCGGCTCCATCGCCAGGATCCCGGCGATCGCGGCCCGCCGCTTCTGTCCGCCGGACAGTTCAAACGGCGATACCTTGTAATACTCCTCGCCCAGCCCGACCATCTTCAGGGCGTCCGCGGCGCGGCGCTCGATCTCCTCCTGCCCCAGCCCAAGATTCTTCGGTCCGAAGCAGACATCCGTAAACACATCGGTCTCAAACAGCTGATACTCCGGATACTGAAACACCAGCCCGACCTTGCCGCGAAGCTGCTTCATGCTGTAGCCCTCCGCGTAAATATTTTCTCCATTATAATAAATCGTGCCGGAGGTCGCCTTCAAAAGGCCGTTCAGATGCTGAATCAGCGTCGACTTTCCTGAGCCCGTATGGCCGATAATCCCGATAAACTGCCCGTCCGGCAGCTCCAGGCTGATATCCTTCAGGGCGTGCTGCTCAAACACCGTGCCGTCGCTGTAGGTATAATTCAAATGCTCAATCCTGATGGACACGTGCCGTCCCCTCCTCCTGGGCGTGCGCCGCCCGGTATGCCACCAGCTCCTCCACGAGCTCCTCATTTGACAGAATATCCGGGCGCAGGTCAAATCCCCTCTCACGCAGGTCGTGCGTGACCAGCGTCGCCTGCGGCACATCCAACCGCCAGGATTTCAGCTCCTCCACACGCCCGAACACCTCATGCGGCGTCCCCTGCATGACAATCTTCCCCGCGTCCATGACAATCACCCGGTCCGCGTCGATGACCTCCTCCATATAGTGCGTAATCAGGATCACCGTCACATGCTCCTTCTGATTCAGCTCGTGGACGGTCCGGATGACCTCCTTACGGCCGTTCGGATCCAGCATCGCGGTCGGCTCGTCAAGGACAATGCATTTTGGCTTCATAGCCACGACGCCCGCAATCGCCACACGCTGCTTCTGCCCGCCCGAGAGCTTATTCGGCGAGTGGGAACGGTACTCCCACATGCCGACCGCGCGGAGACTTTTCTCCACGCGCTCCCAGATCTCATCCCGCGGCACACCCATATTCTCCGGGCCAAAACCGACGTCCTCATCCACGATCGTCCCGATAATCTGATTGTCCGGATTCTGAAAAACCATGCCCGCCGTCTGGCGGATCTCCCAGAGCTTCGACTCGTCCTGCGTGTCCTTGCCGTCCACCCAGAGCGCCCCCTCGCTCGGCAGAAGGATCGCGTTGATATGCTTCGCCAGCGTGGACTTTCCCGAGCCGTTATGCCCTAAAATCGCAATGAAATCCCCGGCTTCCACTTCCAGATCCACGCCGTCGACCGCCCGTTGCTTCGATTCCACATTGCCGTTCTCATCCAGCTTCAAATAATCAAAAGCAAGCTTTGCAGCTTTGATAATTCCCATTTTCTATCCTCGCATTTTTCAGGCCCGCTGCCCCGCAACTGCCCCGCAATATCAACATAAAAAACCATTTCTCAATGGCCGAACACCTGAAAACACCTGCAAACATCATTGATTGCTCTGCGCGTCTGTGTGCGTCCTTTTTTAGTGAATGACAAAAGAATTTTGTCGTTCACTATAATTCAAATGGGCAGCCGGATAGCGACCGGCAGCCTTTGCAATACTCTGCCGATTATAGCAACTCACACGATAAAATGCAAGGTGGAAATCCTCCGCCCTGCATTTATCCGTTAAAAAAGGTCAGAACCAACCTCGTGGGATTCTGTTTTAGCTTCTCCTGTCTTTTATCAGGCTCACATTTTTATATAACTTCCATAAAGTGCAATTTTTTAGCAAGCGCGATGGATGCCTGATTATCCGGCCGAATCCGCAGATAAATCTCCTCCGCGTCCAGCCGGTCGCGGGCGTATTCCAGTGCCATCCGACACATTCGGGAACCGAATCCCTGCCGCTGATATGCGCCATCCAGCATGTACTGAAGCTCCAGCGCGATTTTTGAGTGGTTCATTTTCGAAGTCTGCAGGCAAAGCATATACGTCACAGGCGCGGCAGCAGCTGCCATATGTCCGTTATCCTCTTTCTTCTGTCCGGCATTCTCAGAGGCTACCCCATCTGCCGCCCCGTCCCATGGCGCAAACCCGCAGCATCCAATCACACGCCCCTGATACAGCACACTCCACAGGCCAAATCCCTGCAGCCGGTAAGCAGTATTTATATAGGAAGAAAATCTCTCCTGGGAGAATCCATCCACATCCACATCTGCAGCTGTAAATGCCGAACCAGGATTCCCTCTTCCAATCCGTACCAGATCCGGCCGATCCTGCTCTGCCATCTCCCGAATCTCAAGGCAATCCGTTTTCGCGATCACAGCCGGACGTCCCTGTGCGCGGAGCATCCACTCTTCCAGATATCTCGCGTCGACCTCCTCAAAGCTCTCTAGCACCAGTGCCGCGCCGTCAAACCAGGAGCTGTCACTATTTTCAAAGTCACTTTTTCCAATATGGGAACAGCCAAAATAAACGATGCCCATTCGCGCAAGCTCTTTCCCTCTGGGGGCCGAATCTGTGAGGACAACCGTCCCTCGCCTGTCCGATTTTGCACTCTCCCGGATTTCCTGCGTCAGATCTGTGCAGAAAACCCCGTCTTTTTCCAGGCTTCCCGCCAGCATACGAGCTTCTTTTTCCCAATCCGGCTGTAAATCAAAAATCACATGTCGCAGGAATTCCCTGCTTTGAGTCGTCCACACGATTCTTCCCCCATGTTTCACCTTCCTGTCTGTTTTGATACAGTATAACATGTAACTGATCGCTGTGTCACTACCCAAAAAAGAGAATCAGATTTTTCAGCATCAGATTTTACGTAAGGTCTGTGAAAGCCTGTAAAAGCGTGGTCGATTTATTGCTGGCGATTTTTTGCCGGTCGATTTCTTTCAAATATTGTTCTTGCCAACCTCTTCCTGCAATGATAGAATGGTAAAGGATTGAGGTCACACACGCTCAGACAAATTTTCAGGATAATAAACGAGGTACGCTATGGCTGGATACATCGTAAAAGTAGCCCTTGAGGACACGCATCCTCCCGTCTGGAGACGGCTCGTTCTCCCGGACGGCATCACATTTTATGACCTGCACCGGATTCTCCAGACAGCCTTCGAATGGGATGACTGCCATCTCCATGATTTTCATCGGAAGAGCTCCTGCCTGACACAATCGTCTCGGGATCAAACACTCCTTATCGGCGTGAGCAGCCTAAAATCGGGCGGAATGATCCCTGTCCCTGCGGAAGCGGCAAAAAATATAAGCATTGCTGCGGAAAATAAAATATTATAATAATAAGAAAGGAATACAGACATGGCACAGAATCCAGTAGTTACCATCACCATGGAAAACGGAGACGTGATGAAGGCGGAGCTTTATCCGGACGTCGCTCCGAACACCGTCAACAATTTTATCAGTCTTGTGAAGAAGGGCTTTTATGACGGCCTGATCTTCCACCGCGTGATCAGCGGCTTTATGATCCAGGGCGGATGTCCGCAGGGGACGGGCACCGGCGGCCCCGGCTATTCCATCAAGGGTGAATTTGCGCAGAACGGCGTCGTTAACACGCTGAAGCATGAGCCGGGCGTACTTTCCATGGCTCGCGCCATGCACCCGAACTCCGCGGGCAGCCAGTTCTTCCTCATGCACAAGGCCGCCCCGCATCTGGACGGTGCGTACGCCGCTTTCGGCAAGGTCATCGAAGGCATGGATGTCGTCAATAAGATCGCCGAAACGCCGACCGACTACCGCGACCGCCCGCTTAGCGATCAGCGCATCGCCTCCATGACTGTGGAAACCTTCGGGGTGGACTATCCAGAGCCGGCGAAGATGTGAACGAATTAAAAGAGGGACTACAGATCCACAATTCTCCCGACATGATGCACAGCCGGCAGAAATTTTTCCAGGACATCCGCGGTGCGCAGCCGCAGGCTGGATGTGTTGACGCAAGGATGGCAGCCGAAATACTCCGGTTTCGTCACATCACGGTCAATCAGCAGCTGCACCTGGTTGTCCTGATCGTTCATCAGACCCATGACGCTCACTGACCCCGGATGAATATCCAGAAATTCGACCATAAAAGACTCATCCGCAAAAGAAAGGCGCGGCGATTCGATCTGCCTGGAGAGTTCTTTCGTCACAAACTTCTTTTTCCCAGGCATCAGCAGCAGGTAAAATGAAGTTTTCTGCCGGTTGCATAAAAAAAGGTTTTTGCAGATCTCAATCCCAAACAGCTCATCGACGCCCTTACAGTCGTCGATCGTCATTGCAGCCTCATGGTCTACCCGGTCATATGGAATCTGCAGCGCGTCCAGCAGGTCATAGGTCGCGATCTCCCGTCTCTGCCGCCCACTCTCATCCGTCGGCCTTCCATGATAAATTTCCATAAAAACTCCTTTCTCCCCTATCCGCCGCGCGGTATGCCATAAGGATTGCCGACGAAGTCGGAGGATCCCTTATGGCTACGGGGCGCGGGCAGCAAAGCTGCCAAAATTCCTCTCGCGCCCCTGCGCATCATAAAAATAAGCGTCTCTCCAAGAGGCGCTTTTTCTACAGAAAACCCCATACTTAAACGGTTTTCTAAATGGAGATAAGCGGAATCGAACCGCTGGCCTCTTGAATGCCATTCAAGCGCTCTCCCAGCTGAGCTATACCCCCATGTCCTTCGATGTCATTCTCAAAAGAAATACTGCATC
The DNA here is from genome assembly GCA_021203145.1 of Lachnospiraceae bacterium. Lineage (GTDB taxonomy): Bacteria > Bacillota > Clostridia > Lachnospirales > Lachnospiraceae > Choladousia. The sequence goes on from JAJQBS010000101.1 coordinate 21,081, forward strand.
GAAAGATCTGTGAAATCCCAGAGTGCCGTTTCCCACCATCTGACTCCTGGCAATGCCAGGTGGGTGACCGTAGCGCCGATGTCTGCCTTCCACTGCAAACGGAGGCCTGGCATCGACCGACGCGATATAGGAATCCCATTTAAAGTAA
>JAJQBS010000122.1 GCA_021203145.1 Lachnospiraceae bacterium
CTACGGAGTAAATTTTCCGTAGTTAGTCCCAAAAAACACGGAGTTATCGTTTACACAGGTTTACAGGAATTTTACCACGGCGTGAGGGAGCTCTCCACGCCCGTATCGCGCAGCATCAGGGCGGAGACGGTCTCCTTCGGATTCTTCCCCTCAAAGAGGATTTTGTTTACCTGCTCAATGATCGGAAGCTCCACTTCGTATTTTCTGGCAAGCGCAACTGCCGACTTTGTGGAATACACGCCCTCCACGACCATGTCGACCTCCTTCATGGCTTCTTCCATCGTATAGCCCTGGCCGAGTAAAATGCCGGCGCGCCGGTTGCGGCTGTGCATACTCGCGCAGGTAACAATCAGATCCCCGATACCGGTCAGCCCGCAGAAGGTTTCGTAGCGCCCGCCCATCTTCACCCCAAGGCGCGAGATCTCCACGATGCCGCGCGTGATCAGGGCAGCCTTCGCGTTGTCGCCATATCCCATACCATCGGCGATGCCAGCCGCCAGTGCAATCACATTTTTCAGGGATCCGCCCAGCTCGATACCGATCATATCGGAGCTGATGTAGACGCGGAACACCGGACTCATAAAAAGCTTCTGAAGCATCCGCGCGGTCGCCTCGTCCTTCGCGCCGATTACGATCGCCGTCGGCATGGAGCGCCCGACCTCCTCGGCGTGGCTCGGGCCGGAAATCACCGCCGCGTTCGCCTGAGGGATTTCCTCCTCTATGATATCCGTCATGGTCATCAGGGTGCCTTCCTCAATACCCTTTGCGGCATTGACGATCACCGTGCCATCCGCGACAAGCGGGCGCATTTTCCGGGCGGTCTCGCGCACAACCGCGGAAGGGCTCACAAGCACCAGGACATCCTGCCCGGGCACCACTGCCGCCAGATCGGAAGAAACCTGTATCTGCATGGGCAGCTTCACGCCCGGAAGCTTCGACGTCAGCTCATGTGTTGTGCGGATCAGCTCAGCGTCCGACTCCAGGAAAGACCAGAGCGTTACTTCATTCCCATTTTCATATAACAGCTTCGAAAGCGCCAGCCCCCAGCTGCCCGCGCCGATCACACCGATTTTTGCCATAGTGCATCTCCTCCTTCCCGGGAACGCCGACTGATGTTCCCCTTAGCCAGTGGAATAATTTTAATCATCCGCCACGGAGTGCCAACAGTAACCACTCATCGCTAATCACTAATCACTAATCACTAACTACTAACTACTCATTTCTTCTTATCTTTCTTTTTATCCAGAAATCCCGCTTTTCTTTCTTCTCCTTTTCGCAGACGGTCGATGTTTCCCCGGTGCCGGTAGAAATCAAGCGCCGCGATCACAGCTACGACTACGTAAAGTTCATTCAGATATCTCTGTGTCATGCCGAGAATTCCGAGCTGTCCGAAAATAATCGTCTCCACCAGAAAGCCTCCGGCCACGATCAGAGAGCCGACAGACACATAGCCGGTCAGAAAAAATCCAGAACAGAAGCCCACAATCGCAAGCAGGCAGAGTGCGGGATGCAGCGCAAGTGTCGTGCCCCCGGTCGTCGCGATACCTTTGCCTCCGCGAAATCCAAGATAGAACGGAAAGCTGTGTCCAAGGACTGCGCCGAGCCCTGTATAAACACAGAGCAGCGGCCAGATATCTGCGCACGTCTTCCTGAAGATCAGCCAGGAGAGCAGAGCCGCAAAGACGGGCTTTAAGCCGTCTCCGATAAAGGTAAGCGCACCCCAGCCTTTTCCCAGAGTACGGAACATATTCGTCGTGCCGGCGTTTCCGCTGCCATAGTCGCGGATGTCAATCCCGTGCAGCCGCCCGATAATATAACTGGTTTCAAACAGGCCAAAAACGTAACCGATCAGAAGACATGCCAGACGTTCCATTATTTTTCCCTGTCCTTTCGTTCCCGGATGATAAATTTCAGCGGTGTACCCCGGAACCCGAAAGCGTCCCGGATGCGGTTTTCCAGGTATCTTAAATAAGAAAAATGCATCAGATCCTTATCATTGACAAAAATGACGAAGGTCGGAGGCTTGACCCTGGCCTGTGTAATATAAAACAGCCGCAGCCGTTTGCCCTTGTCCGTCGGAGGCTGCTGCAGCGCGACCGCCTCCGCCATGATCTCGTTGAGGACGCCGGTCTTGACACGCATCGACTGGTTCTGGATCACCATGTCTATCGTATCAAACAGCTTCGGGAGCCGCTGCCCCGTCTCAGCGGAGATAAAAATGATCTCAGCATAGGGCATGTAAGAAAGCACCTGGCGGATTTTCTCCGTATATCGGTAAATGGTCTTGTCATCCTTTTCAACCGCGTCCCATTTGTTGACCGCGATCACGATCCCCTTGCCGCGCTCGTGCGCAATCCCTGCGATGTGCGCGTCCTGCTCTGTCACGCCCTCCGTGGCGTCAATCATCAGCACGACTACGTCAGAGCGCTCCACTGCGGAGACCGTCCGGATAATGCTGTATCGCTCAAGCTCTTCCTTTACTTTGTTTTTTCGGCGAAGACCTGCCGTGTCAATAAAGACATATTCCCTTCCCTGCCATTTTACGGCGGCGTCCACTGCGTCTCGGGTCGTCCCGGCGATGTCTGTGACAATCAGACGGTTTTCCCCGAGCAGTTTATTAATCAGAGAGGATTTGCCGACATTCGGCTTTCCGACAATTGCGATGCGCGGACGCTCATCCTCCTCCGTATAGACCTTTTCCGGATCAAAATAAGAAGTGACGGTATCCAGCATGTCGCCGATCCCCTGCCGGTTTGCGGCCGAGACCGGTACCGGGTCGCCGATGCCAAGATTGTAGAATTCATAGACATCCGCCTGATATTTCTGAAAACTGTCTACTTTATTAACCACAAGCACCACAGGCTTGTGCGAGCGCCGGAGCATGTCCGCCACCTTCGCGTCAGAATCCACCAGCCCCTGCTGACAGTCCACAAGAAAAATAATCACATCCGCCGTATCAATCGCGATCTGGGCCTGTTCACGCATCTGAGAGAGCATAATATCACGGCTCTCCGGCTCAATACCGCCTGTATCAATCAGTGTAAAATTCAGATTCAGCCAGTCGACGTCCGCGTAAATTCGGTCTCTGGTCACACCGGGCGTATCCTTTACAATCGAAATGTTGGATCCGGCCAGCGCATTGAACAGAGTGGACTTGCCCACATTCGGCCTGCCGACGATCGCAACAATTGGTTTGCTCATAAAATGTCCTCACTCTCTTTGCGCAGGATTCCGCTCTCAGGAGCCTAATATGGCATCTACGAAATCGCTTCCCTCCGATTTTACAACACGGATCGGAATCTGTAAAGCACTTTCCAGTTCCTCCACGCGGATGTCATCCAGAAAAACCCGTTCCTGGCTGCGCAGCATATTGCACGGGAGCAGCAGCTCGTCGCCGAGGAATTTTCCTTTCAGCTGAGCCTTTAAATCCGTCCCGGTAATCAGACCGGACACGGTAATCTTTTCCCCAAAGAAATCATTGCGGATTTCATAAACGTGGCAGCGCACGTATGGGTACCGTGCGCAGATACGGTCACACAATTCCCTCAGATAAGAGCCGGCGAGACGGCCGGTCGCAATCGATACTTCGCGCGAAACAGAATCCGCGGCAGCCGGGCTTTGTACGGAAGCTCCCTGATGAAGCCGGTTCCCCGTCTCAATCAGGCCGGGGGGTTGGCAGGGGTTATGTGCCGCTGCTTCACCTGGCGCGTCCTGCAGCGCCTCTTCTACCTCCTCGAACAGCAGCCGCATCATGCCGACCCCATTCTCCAGCTGCAGATATCCATCATAGCGCTCCGCCTCCGGAAATGGCCTGCCCGCCAGAAGGTACCACTCATCCGAGGCGTGGATAAAATGCAGTCCATACCGGTCATAAATCTTCCTCTGCCATCCTTCAATGCAGTCGATCACCCCGGCGGCGTCGTCGGGAGTAAAAGACGCCAGCGGATACAACCCGTCCCGGAACCTCGTCAGACCCACCGGCACAACAGACACGCTCCGCAGCTGAGGAAGATAGTTCGCCAGCTCACAGATCGAATATTCCAGCTCCGCACCGTCGTTGATTCCCCGGCAGAGTACAATCTGCCCGTTCAGTTCAATCCCCGCGTCCGCCATGCGCCTCACCTTTGGGAAAATATCCCCCGCAAAACGGTTGCGCAGCATTTCGCAGCGCAGCGCAGGATTCATTGTATGAAAAGAAATGTTAATCGGCTCAAGATGGTACTGGATAATACGGTCGATGTCATGATCGCTCATATTCGTCAGAGTCACATAATTTCCCTGCAAAAAAGAAAGCCGGGAATCATCGTCCTTAAAATAGAGGGTGTTGCGCATCCCCTTCGGCATCTGGTCAATAAAGCAGAAGATACAGTGATTCCTGCAGGAGCGGTACTCGTCCATCAGCGAGCTCTCAAAGGTGATCCCAAGATCCTCCTCAAATTCCTTTTCAATCTCCAGCTCCCACTCCTCGCCGTCCGCTTTACGCACCTGCACAGTCAGGTATTCTTCATTAATCAGATACTGATAGTCGAAAACATCCTCAATTTCATGGTCATTTACGGAAAGGATGACGTCTCCCGGCCCCAGCTCCATCTCCCAGGCGATACTGCCCGGCTCTACAGCCTTTATAATATGCTCTACTCTATTCATTCCCATAAAAAATATAGTAAACGGCGTATGTCGTTTTCCTATGCTTCGCCCCGGATTTTCTGAAGCAGCTCATGAATCTTCGCGGTCGGGCTCTCAATATTGCTTAATGTAGAATCGTGATTCAGAGCCTCAATAATCGTCGCCGTAAAACGCGTCATGTCCGCTTCCGCATACCACGGCTTTGTAAGCAGATCCGGGTTCCGGTAATGAAGATTCGTCGTCACAACCTTTGTGATAAAGCCCTTCTCATAATATTCATCAAATTTTTTCAGGCCGTCTGTAAAAAGGCCGAACGTCGTACACACAAACACGCGCTTCGCACCGCGCTCCTTCACCTGCTTTGCCACATCGAGCATGCTCTCGCCGGAGGAAATCATGTCGTCTACCACAATCACGTCCTTACCCTCGACGGAATCGCCGAGGAACTCATGCGCGACGATGGGGTTTTTGCCATCCACAATGACGGAATAATCGCGTCTCTTGTAGAACATGCCCATGTCTACGCCGAGGATGCCGGAAAAATAGACCGCGCGGCTCATCGCGCCCTCATCCGGGCTGATAATCATCAGATGATCGTTGTCGATCTGGAAATCCTCCACGTTATCCACCAGTGCTTTCAGGAACTGGTAGGTCGGCATGAAAGAGTCAAACCCACTTAAAGGAATCGCATTCTGTACCCGCGGGTCATGCGCGTCAAACGTGATAATATTGGTAACGCCCATATCCTCCAGCTCCTGCAGGGCCAGCGAGCAGTCCAGAGATTCCCTCTTCGAGCGTTTGTGCTGTCTTCCTTCATATAAAAACGGCATCACAACATTGATCCGCTTCGCCTTGCCGTTCGCGGCAGCAATGATGCGCTTGAGATCCTGAAAATGATTGTCCGGGGACATATGGGTTTCCCGTCCGCAGACTGTAAAGGTAAGACTGTAGTTGCAGACATCAACGAGGATATACAGGTCTGTCCCTCTGACAGAATCATTGATCTGTCCCTTTCCCTCTCCTGTGCCAAAGCGTGGACAGCAGCAGTCAAGCAGGTAGGTATCCGCTATATAGCCGGGCTGGGAAATGACATTGCTGTTTTCCGGTTTTAAGTGGCTGTTTTTTCTGGACTCCACCAGATGCTTGTCTACAGCCGCTCCAAAATCACGGCATCCCTCCAGTGCCGCAATCTTCAGCGGGCCAACCGGCAAAATCTGATCCAGCGTTTCTGTTTCTAATTCAGACATAGATACCCTCTCTTTCGTGGGTGCAATTGCAGAAATAAGTAAGTAATAAGAGACTGGCTTTTGAGCACAGTATAGCATCTTGCGTCTGGTGCGTCAAGAAAACGTTTGCTCCTCGCCCGGCAGAAAACAAAACGTTTGCGCTCCGTTCGAACATTCGGCGTTCCGGCATTCCGTGCGGTACGGCGAGGCTTTTAGAACCTGCGATTCGTGGATCAGGCGGTACAAGATACATGAGTTCTTTACCAGCAGAAGCTTAGCTCCGAATGGCAAGGAATCCGGCCAGATTCCCTCTTTTTCCGTGAGAAGCCCGGTGCGAAAATAAAATCCCGGGATTGCAGCAGGTGCATAGATCCGTGACAAAAATATGTTCCGGCGACAGCCCTGCCCCGAGCAGATTCTGCCGGCAGGCTTCCCAGAGATTCAGCTGATATTTTTCTCGGTTTACAGAGCGGAATAAAAGTGGCCAGAGTGTTTCCGGATAATGTACGCGGAACTGTGAGATGACGTCCTCCCCCACCTCATAGCAGTCCTGGCAGATCGAAGGGCCGACCGCGGCCAGAAGGTCGGATGGGCTGGTCCCGTATGCCGAGTGCATCTTTTCCACCGTCACACGCGCAATATCATTTACGGTACCCCTCCAGCCGGAATGGGACAGACCGATCGCCCGGCGTACCGGATCCACAAAATAAAGCGGCACACAGTCCGCATAAAAAGTCGTAAGCACCACATCCGGCTCGTTTGTAATCAGGCCGTCCACATCCTGATAATCCCGTTCAAAAAGATAGCCCTTTCCGCAATCTCTGCCGGTCACCTCGCGCACATTTGTCGTGTGGGTCTGATAAGAAAATACCATGCGTTCATAAGGAAACCCGATCGCGTCCGCGATCCGGAGAAAATTCTCCTCCACGCGCTCCGGGACGTCTCCCCGTGTGAAGCTCAGGTTCATCGTACTCAGCTCATTCTCGCTGACTCCGCCCAGGCGGCTGCTGAATCCGTGCGTGATAAAGGGAATCCCATCCAGGGAAGGAAATGTAAAATACAGTACGCCATTTTTCCAGTTCTCGCACATAGGCATGGCGGATTTTTTTCGCAATAAAGTAGCCATATTCTCCTCACTGTCATACTGGAGCTTAAATCATCCTATGTCCAGAACGCGTCATTTATGACCTGCGCCTCATCCCCGTCAAAGGCAACCACATCGAACCGCACCGGCGTAGCTTCCGGGAGGTGGCGTTCCATCAGGTACCATCTGGCCGCACGGATAATCCTCTGCTGTTTCTTCAGATCTACTGCATCCAGTGCGCTGCCATTGCTCTCATCACCGCGATATTTCACCTCTACAAAGACGAGATATCCGTCCTGTGAGGCAATCAGGTCGATCTCGCCGGCCCGGCAGCGGTAATTCCGGCAGAGGATCCGATAGCCAAGGCCTTCCAGGCGGGAAGCAGCAAGGCTCTCATATCTGGATCCGACAGAGCGTTTGTTCATATGCTATCCTCTTTCTGGCATCTGCTATCTGTTGCAGAGAATTTTTATTCTCCTGACAGGATCTATCCTGAATTGTTACGAATATTCCCCCGCAGGGTCTGTCCTGAATTGTTACGAATATTCCCCCGCAGGGTCTGTCCTGAATTGTTACGAATATTCCCCCGCAGAATCGTCCTGAATTGTTACGAAATGTCCGATAAATGTCTTCCTGTGGATCGGCGACGGCCCGTATTTTTTCAGCGCCTCAATATGCGCCGCCGTGCCATAGCCCTTGTGCAGGGCAAAGCCATACTCCGGCATGGCTTTGTCGTACTCCAGCATCAGACGATCCCTGGTCACCTTGGCGAGAATGCTCGCTGCTGCGATCGAGAGGCTTTTTCGGTCTCCTCCGATGATCGGCACCTGCCGATAAGAAATCTGAGGGATCGTAACAGCATCATTCAGCAGAACCTGCGGCCTGGGAGAAAGCTCACTGACGGCATCCTGCATCGCCTCATAGGTCGCCTGAAGAATATTGATCTCATCAATCCGCTCCGGCGGCGCCATTCCGATTCCATAAGAAACGGCCTTCTCTTTTATCTCGTCAAAAAGCTCCTCACGCTTTGCGGCGCTGAGCTTTTTGGAGTCGTTCAGGTAAAGAATTTCACAGTCCGGCGGCAAGATCACCGCACCAGCCACCACCGGTCCGGCAAGAGGTCCGCGTCCGGCCTCGTCAATCCCGCAGACCAGACCGAGGTCTTCATATTTATGTTCATAGATCCGCATCTTTTCCAGACGCTCCCGCTCAGCCGCAAGCCGGTCCAGCATTTTCTGGTACTTCTCTATCAGGCTTACGACGCCGCGCCGGCCGTCCTCCCTGTACTCCTCAAAAAGCCCGGGCAGCCGGGATTCCGACGCGGATTCAAACTCATTTTTGATTTCTTTGACAGATTTCATAGTTCCTCCGCCCATTCCTATGTGGGTAACGTAATACGGCCTTACGCAATAAATCCAAAGGAAGACAGCGGCCAGATCCGAAGCAGAGCCCTCCCGATAATCTCGTCTCTGGATATATTGCCCACGCTGGGCTCCCTGCTGTCTGTGCTGTCATTGCGGTTATCCCCGAGGACAAAATACTCCTGCTCTCCCAGAGTGATTTCGGAAGAAGCCAGCCCAGGATTGCGGATTTCCTCGTACCCGTAGGATTCTTCCAGTTCCTCTCCGTTGATGTAAATGACGCCATCCTCAATCTTCACCGTCTCGCCGGGCAGGCCAATGATCCGTTTGATATAATAGGTATCCTCCTGATACTGGAACGGAAATACAATCACGTCAAACCGCTTCGGATCCGTAAACCGGTACGAAACCATATCGACAATCAGCTGGTCGCCGTCATTCAAAGCCGGATACATGGACTCCCCCCGGGCCTCCGTGCGCTCCCCCACATAATTCACGACCAGATATACAACACAGCAGATGAGCGCTACGTAAAATATCCACCCAAGTGCCTCGCGGATAATGCTTTTTTTCTTTTTTTCACCCTTCTTCAATGATTTTTCCCTTCAGTACATACTCCGCGCGCGGTCACTGGTGTGTCAGAAATCCGATACTGCCAAGCGGCCAGATCCGCACCCAGGCCTTTCCGACAATCGAATCCCGGCTCACATTCCCGACCTTCGTGGTCCGGCTGTCTGTACTGTTATTCCGGTTGTCTCCGAGTACAAAATATTCATCCTCGCCGAGCGTAATCTCCTCGCTTGCCCGGCCCGGATTTTGAATGGTATCTTTTCCATAGTCTTCCTCAAGAAGCTCGCCGTTGATATAAATATTCCCCTCATCGTCGATGCGCACCGTCTCACCGGGCAATCCGATAATCCGCTTGATGTAAAATTCATTCGAGTCCTCGTAAGGACGGAAAACAATAATATCAAACCGCTGCGGATCGCCGAATCGGTACGAAAGCTTTTCTACAATCAGATTGTCACCGTCTGTAAGCGTGTCGTTCATGGAAGAGCCGTCTACCACGGTTCTCTGTCCGACATAATGCAGGATCAGCCATGTCGCCAATATTACAAACGCAATATAAAAGACCCAGCTCAAAATTTCTTTTTTCGGATCCAATTCCTTTTCCTCTTCCTGGGAATCTTCCTGTTTCTGTTCTCTGCTCATGTGCCTTTTCATCTTCTTTCTATAAAAAATAAAAATATAAACGATTTATATAGCCGGAGGCTGCCCAGGCGTCATACGCTCCGGGGATGGTTCCTTGCTGACAATCTATACAGCCGGAGGCTGTTCCAGCGTCATCCGCCCGATTCTTCCGCTGCGGAAGTCATCCAGAAAAAGCAAGGCCGCCTTCTCGTAGTCAGGCTCCCCGCCTTTTTTCAGGCATCCGCGCACTCTGGCAATATCACCCAGGAGCATCGCTTCCTCCTGTGCTGTATCAATCTGATAGCGGGCGCCTAAAAGCTCCGAATAATTTTCTTTCATAAAACCCAGCACCCTAAGGGAAAGCTCCTCGGGCTGCAGCACCTCGTCCCGAATGGAACCAAGCGCGGCCAGCCGGAACCCGACCTGCGCGTCCTCGATTTTAGGCCAGAGGATCCCCGGCGTATCCAGAAGCTCAACGCTCTTATTCAGGCGGATCCACTGCTTTCCTCGTGTCACACCGGGCTTGTTGCCCGTCTTTGTACAGGCCTTTCCGGCGAAGGAGTTGATAAACGTAGATTTCCCGACATTGGGAATTCCGGCTACCATTGCGCGTACCGGACGATTCTGAATCCCCCTTTTGCGATCCCGTTCAACCTTTTCCCTGCAGGCATCCTGGATCACTGCCTGGATCCGTTTCATACCCGCGCCGGTCCTGGAATTGACCGCAGCCGCATGCAGTCCCATCCTCTGAAAATAGTCTTCCCAGCAGCGGTTCAGGGTCTCATCCGCCATATCTGCCTTGTTCAGCAAAATCACGCGCGACTTATTTCTTCCGAGCTCATCAATATCCGGATTTCTCCCCGAAAGGGGCGCCCGCGCGTCCGTCAGCTCAATGACCAGGTCGACCAGCTTCATATCCTCCTGCATCATCCGCTTCGCCTTTGTCATATGCCCCGGATACCACTGATAGTCCATCTAAAAAACCTCCCATGAGTCCAATCCGGGTCTGCAAAGCGTACATAACAGACCCCATGCCATCCGGCCGCCCTGCAGCGGGGACAGTATGGAAAAATGATCGGTGCTCGAGTATCTTTAACTGACAAATCCCCGGTGGGATGAGGGAGAAATCACGAACCAGACTTTTCCTTCTATATAGTCGCCCGACACAACCCCCACATCTGCGAAACGGCTGTCTTCACTGTTGTTGCGGTTATCACCGAGCACAAAATATTCCCTGTCGCCGAGAGTAATCCCATCTTCCGCCATCCCCGCGTTTGTAATGGCGGGATAGCTCTTATCCTCAATGTACACAGCTCCGTCAATATAGATCATGCCGTCTTTGATCTGTATCGTCTCCCCCGGAAGGCCAATCACACGCTTGATGCTGGTGTAAGCGGTACTGCTTCCATTTGGCTTAAACGCGATCACATCGCCGCGCTTTGGCGTACCAAACTGATAAGCAAGCGTGTTCAGAAGCACCGTATCGCCGCCGGAAAGAGTCGTGTCCATCGACTGGCCGATATTTGTCCTCGTCTGCCCGAAGAAATACACAACCACGTAAGCAAACAAAATGACAACGAGAATTTCAAACGCCCACAAAAGGATGTTCCGAAACACGGAACGCTTTTTAACATTCATTTCGGAAGCCCTCCTTCGTCTGTCTTTCCGCTTTCCTAAGGATCTGTCGGAAAATAACTCATGCATCCTGAACCGCCTGATCCGCGAATCGCAGGTTCTAAAAGCGTCTCCGTAGCAAAGCCGACGCGCGGGGCGCGTGTAGCGTAAACTACAAAAACTTTACGCGACCAAAAGCATTAAGCGTAAAAAGGGAGAATACATAATGTAATCTCCCTGATCCGATCCTTATTTCACAAGCTCTTTTACTTTGGCTCTCTTTCCCACGCGTCCTCTCAGGTAATTCAGCTTCGCGCGTCTTACTTTACCATGGCGGATCACTTGTACGTTCTCCACGCTCGGGGAATGCAGCGGCCAGGTCTTCTCTACGCCGACGCCATTTGAAGTCTTGCGGACGGTGAAGGTCTCGCGGACGCCGCCGCCCTGTCTCTTCATCACGATCCCCTCAAAGACCTGAATCCTCTCGCGGTTGCCCTCTTTGATCTTTCCGTATACCCGCACCGTATCGCCTACGGAAAACTGAGGAACCTCTTTCTTGAGCTGGGCATCCTCGATCTCTTTAATAATGTCGTTCATTTTGTATCTCCTTCCTAAATCCGATGTTCTTAATACGCCCGCTTCTGACCGGGTCTGCCATAAGTGCAGGAATAGCTATTCCAAAGCAATCCCAGGCCGCGGGTCTCGTAACAGAGGACCATCTTTCTCGCAACGCAAATGAGTGTAGCATGATTCCCGGCAAAATGCAAGGAAATAATCTCTGGTTTTCGAACTTTTTCTGACAGCACTTTTTCTGACAGGCTTTTTCACACAGCTGTTTCTGGCAGGCTTTTTCCTTACAGCTTTTCTTACAGGGCTTTTTCTTACAAGGCTTTTTCCTGCAGGCTTTTTCGAAAACACGGAAAAGAGGTATGGAAGATGTCACAGCAATCTATCCAGATAAGCCAGCTGCTCCTCATTCAGAGTATCGCCGCCCTCCCCCATTTGCAATTCACGCAGGAACTTTCGGTCTTCTTTATCCAGAACCACGCCGTCCAGAAGCTCCGGGCGGCTGTACAGGGTACGCAGAAGGGACTGGTTGCGCCGCCAGCGGTCTACGTTTCCATGGTGTCCGGACAAAAGAACCGAAGGAACTGACTGTCCGTGCCAGATCTCCGGGCGGCTATACTGCGGATATTCCAGCAGTCCGTCCGAAAAGCTCTCAGACTGCCCGGATTGTTCATTATGCAGTACGCCAGGCACCATCCGCGCGATCGCGTCCATCATTACCATGGCCGGAAGCTCGCCCCCGGTCAGTACATAATCTCCTATTGATACCTGATCCGTGACAATCTCTTCGATCACGCGCTCATCGACGCCCTCATAGTGGCCGCAAAGAAATATCAGGCGCTCCTCTTTTGCAAATTCCTCTGCCATAGCCTGATTGAAAACACGCCCCTGCGGGGTGAGATAGATCACGCGGAGAGACTTGATTCTATCAGACGGGTGGAATGTCTCAGAGTTCTCAAATGTCTCAGAGTTCTCAAATGTCTCAGAGTTCTCAAATGTCTCAGAGTTCTCAAATGTCACGGAGTTCTCAAATGTCTCGGAGTTCTCGGAGTTCTCGGAGTTCTCAGATGTCTCAGAGTTCTCAGATGTCTCAGATATCTCCGGAACTGCCGCTCTATTATGCGTATGCGCAAAAATGTTCCTACGCAGATCTTCGTATGCCCGGAAAATCGGCTCTGCCTGCATCACCAGCCCCGCGCCGCCGCCGTAAGGATAATCATCAATTCTGCCGTTACCAGAAACAGAGTAATCGCGGATATTCACTGTCTTAAGCGAAAGCAGTCCTTTCGAAATCGCGCGGCCGGTGATGCTGGTATTCATTCCCTGTTCGATCATTTCTGGGAACAACGTCATTACATAAAAATTCATTCCAGCAGACCCTCCAGCAGATGCACCAGCATGGTGCCTTTTTCCAGGTCCACATCAAGAATACACTGCCTGATCGCCGGGATGAGTACCTCCCGTCCGTCGGTGAGCGTCACTTCGTAGACATCATTCGCCCCCGTCTGCAGTACATCACTCAGCTCCCCCAGCAAAAATGCCTGCCCGGAAGCTGTCTCCGGCGTCTCGCCGGCGGCGCGGTCTTCGCATGAATTTGTGTTTTCTTCTCCACAAACAGGCTCGTCCGCGTATACCGTCAGGCCGATCAGATCCGCAATGAAGTATTCTCCATCCTCCAGCCTGACAGCATTCTCGCGCGTCACATAGAGCGCACATCCGCGGAAGCCTTCCACATCCTCGATCCGGTCCAGCCCGCGAAATTTCACTATCACGAGATTTTTGAAAAACCGGACGCGCTCAATTTCCAGCTCGCGCATCCGGGCGGGATCCGGCGGCAAATCGCTGCCTTTCGGATTTTCTGTATACTTCTCACTTTGCGAATAGCTCTTTTTCCTGTAGTTTTTATCGCCTGCCGGATCATGTGGGACGCGTGCAGGCTTCTCAATCAGAACGGACTTCAGTTTCAGATATCTCTTAGGATCGTCCGTCGTGGGAAACACCTTCACCTCTCCTGCGAGACCATGCGTGGACGTCACCGCGCCCACCTGTAAAATTTCCTGCATACTACTCCTGTAATCATTTTATAGTAAACGACTTTAGTCGTTTAGCTTAAAGCTTGTACAGCGTTAACCCCGCAAGGCAATGAGCCGGGCATCTTCCCGATTTTTCCGGGGATAATACGGTTTTTAGGAAGACGTTATCCTGCGCATCACAGAAAAGAAGGAGCTGTCAAATGCATCAACAGCTCCCTGGGTCAACAGCAAATCACTGTAAAATGTCCACCACGACCTTCTTATCTTCCCTGGTCGCAGCAGCCTTTACAACCGAACGGATCGCTTTCGCGATTCTCCCCTGCTTTCCGATCACCTTACCCATGTCCGTGGGGGCAACCTTCAGCTCCAGCACAAGCGTTTTGCCGCTCTCCTTTTCCGTAACCTCTACCTCGTCAGGATGCTCAACCAGAGATTTCGCAATTACTTCCAATAATTCTTTCATGTCTGCTCACCTCGTATTACTTCTCGATGCCAGCCAGCTTGAAAAGCTTCCCGACGGTCTCAGTCGGCTGTGCGCCGGCCGCGAGCCATTTCTTAGCAAGCTCTTCGTCAATCTTGAACTCGCTCGGATCTGTGTTCGGATTGTAGGAACCGATCTCTTCGATGCATCTGCCGTCTCTCGGGGATCTCCCGTCCGCAACAACGATTCTATAGAAAGGATCTTTTTTCTTTCCCATTCTTCTTAATCTGATCTTTACAGCCATTAGTTTCACCTCCTGTGCTAAATCTTTTGCAACTGATTCGTACCCGATACCAATCCAGTTACGTTTTTTATTTGAGAACGATGTGGTCACCACAACATTCTCGTCCACGGTCTCATAAATACGATCAATAAATATGAGTGCCGGAACCTAACAACTCTCAGTTTTTAAAATGAAAGCCGGAGCTCTCCCATTTTTGCGCGTTTTTTAAAATGGAAGCCGGAGCTTTCCCATTTTTGCGCCTCTGGAGCCCTTACCGCCAAACATTCCGGAATATTGCTTCATCATCTTGCGGCTCTGCTCAAACTGCTTCACAAGACGGTTCACCTCGCTGATGTCCACACCCGCGCCCGCCGCAATCCGCCGCTTCCGCGAAAGATTCAGAATGTCCGGATTCGCGCGCTCCTTCGGAGTCATGGAAAGGATCATCGCCTCAATGCGGGTCATCTGTTTATCATCTACCGCGTCTTCCAGCTGTTTCATCTGAGCGCCGCCCATCCCGGGCATCATGCTCAGGATACTCGAAATACCGCCCATATTCTTCATCTGGTTCATACTCTCCAGATAATCATCGAAGCCAAACTGTGCCTTGCGGAACCGCTGCTCCATAGAACGGGCCTTTTCCTCGTCAATCGTATCCTGCGCTTTCTCAATCAGGGAAAGCACATCTCCCATACCCAGGATCCGGGAAGCCATGCGGTCCGGATAGAACTGCTCCAGGTCAGAGAGCTTTTCGCCCATCCCGGCATAGAGGATCGGCTTGCCGCAGGTCGCCTTGATGGAAAGTGCCGCGCCGCCTCTCGTATCGCCGTCGAGTTTTGTCAGAATCACGCCGTCGATGCCGATCTTCTCCTCAAACATCGACGCGACATTCACCGCGTCCTGGCCGGTCATCGCATCCACTACCAGGATCGTCTGATCTACTGAGACGGTATCCTTGATCTCCTGCAGCTCGCGCATCATGTCCTCATCAATATGAAGACGCCCCGCCGTATCCAGAAAGACCAGATTCAGATTGTGCTCCTTCGCGTATCGAACTGCCTCCTGCGCAATGCGCACCGGACTTTCCTTATCTCCGAGGGAAAAGACCTCCACGCCCTGCTTCTCGCCGTTGATCTGCAGCTGCTTAATCGCAGCCGGGCGATACACATCACAGGCGACAAGGAGCGGTCTGCGACCTTTCGACTTAAATTTCCCTGCCAGCTTCGCGGACGTGGTCGTCTTGCCCGCACCCTGGAGCCCGGCCATCATCACGACCGTAACCTCATTGGCCGGACGCAGCGCCAGCTCTGTCGTCTCGGATCCCATCAGGGCGACCAGCTCGTCATTGACTATCTTGATCACCATCTGGCCCGGATTCAGGCCGTTCATGACATCCTGCCCGATCGCCTTCGCCTCGACCGCCTTGATGAACTGCTTCACTACCTTGAAGCTGACGTCCGCCTCCAGAAGCGCCATCTTGACTTCCTTGAGGGCGGCCTTCACATCCGCCTCCGTCAGACGCCCCTTGCTCCGCAGATTCTTAAAAACATTCTGCAGCTTCTCCGATAAGCTTTCAAAAGCCATTCTGTTTCTCCTATATCATCATTCATGAACCGGTCATCGCTAAATCAGAGTTCTTCCAGGATCCGACTGGATAACTCTGAGACCTGCCTGGCTAAAATCTCGTTATCAATCATTTCGCAGTGGGAGGACAGGTGCTGAATCTGCTGTACAGTCTCCCGGATCTTCAGAAAGCGCTCCACCAGATGCAGCTTTGACTCATATTCTTCCAGAATCTTCTCACTGCGTTTCACCAGCTCATGGACTCCCTGCCGGCTGATGCCGAACATCTGGGCAGCCTCCGAGTATGAAAGGTCATTCTGCACAACCGTCTCATACACCTCCTGCTGGTGCTCCGTGAGCAATTCCCCATAAAAATCATACAGAAGCGTCTGCCGCAATACCTCGTCCATGCCAATCACCGTTGCTTATCATACACACAAAACATAAGTCTGTCAAGTATTTTTTCTTTACAGAAAAATCTTATAATCTCACCGCATAATCCAGACTGATCCACCCGTTCCGTCCGCTCTGGTACGCTTTTAGCAGCCCCCATCCGGCAGCAGATCCCGTTCCTTCAGAAGTCTCCACAATCGTGAACACACCCTTTCCGGTATGCTCACCGGTCTTCGCAAACCCTGTCCCAGGACCCGTGCGGATATTCAGGTTGTCGATGTTCACCTTTACCTGAAAGCTTTCCTCCTCCGTGCTGTCAGAATCATTTTCCGTATTGTCAGAGTCATTCTCCGTGCCCTCTGAGTTGTTTTTCACCCCGGATGAAATCGCGGCCCAAAATGCCTTCCACTGGCTTTCATCCCCGGAATCCGCATTCCATCCGATGATCCCCGGACACGGTTTGCCGGTCACATCATAATGACGGATCACATGTTCTGCGTCAATGGAATACTTCTCCATCAGGTACCGCGTCAGATCCACCGCTTTCGCCACAACCGCATCTGTAAAACTCCACGATTTATCATTCGCGGGCTGGACTTTTCCGGTACTATTCGTTGAACAGATCTCAATCCCGATGGAATTGGTATTTTTCGCCACTCCATGCAGGGAACCGCCATTTGCAGAAGCTTTGCTGCCGCCAGAGTGCCAGCAATACCGGTTTTCCAGATCCGGATTATACTGCACAATGGTCTTATCATCTACAATAAAGTCTGCAGATGCCTGGGTCTTTGTTGTCGCAAAATACTCTGCTGTGTTCGCAGCCATCCCCTTCGCAGAGGAAACCCCCGCCGTATAATGGATCACGATGTATTCGATCGCCCGCCCGGCGGATGCTGTCGTATTATGTGTGCTCGTCTTTTTTGTAATCTTCACAGCCATCTTAAACTTCTCCCGGTTTTTAAAATAATTCCGGTATCATCATATGCATTCGCACACATTCGTGTCCCCGCAGTTTGCGTCCGAAACGGCGGAAACAGGAAATGATTTCTGCTATTGCCTGTCGCATCAGCTACACCGGCAATTCAGGCAATATCTGAAAAAATTAAGTACGCGTAATCTTCACGGTCTTTTGTGCCGCTCCCCTCATTATCGCTGGCATAGTAGGTGCAAACACATTTGTCAGGCAGCAATATGCCATCTCCCCACCAGGCACGTATTTTGGCTCCTATCAGAATGTTGCCATTCAGAAGAAGGCTCTGCACTCTCTTATAGTCACACAGCTTCACGGAATGTTCTCTCAGATCCTCTTTCGTGACTTCACCATACGCCGTTGAATAGAAATTATATGATTCTGTCACATAATAGAATTCCATCTGCTGCTCAATCGTTTTTCCGGATAAAACTTTAGCAATTTTTTCGTTTACAATATACTCTGTATCCTCAGGGCTGTATTGTTCACAGAAAAAATCTCTGCCATTCTGATGACGGAATCTTTTTACCCCTTCTTTATCCGTCACAAGCAATGTCTCCCATTCATCGCGCTGTTCCCCATAGTCTTCCATAATATCCTCAGCGGTCCTGTTTTCAATATATTCTTTAAAGCCTTTCTCGTCCATAGTGAATTCCTCTCGTTAATAGATGAAAGGGCGTCCTGTAAACGAAACTTACAGAACGCCCGATTCTATCAGTATGCCCTATTTTGCCTGTATTCTATTGAAAATAACTTTTCATAAAACACGCTCGAATATAAACGACTGCTACCTGAAACCATGCCACTATTTGTAATTAACGATCTTGCCGAACTCTTCCTTGAGGGAAGCGCCGCCTACCAGGCCGCCGTCAATATCCGCCTGTGCGAACAGATCCGGAGCGGTCTTTGCGTTTACAGAGCCGCCGTACTGGATGCGGATGGCTGCTGCCGTTGCGTCATCATAAATCTCAGCGATGCATGCACGGATCCCTGCGCATACCTCCTGTGCCTGCTCGGTGGTAGCGGTCTTTCCAGTTCCGATAGCCCAGATCGGTTCATAGGCGATGACAGCTGTCTTTGCCTGCTCTGCGGTCACGTTAAGGAAGCCTACCTTTACCTGCTGACGGATCCAGTCCATCGTGATGCCCTGCTCTCTCTGGGTAAGAGATTCGCCGCAGCACATGATCGGTGTGATGCCGTGTTCAAATGCCTTGAGCATCTTTTTATTCACACTCTCACTGGTTTCCGCAAAATACTCTCTTCTCTCAGAGTGGCCGAGTACGACGTATTTTGCGCCGGCGTCTACCAGCATGTTCGGGGAAATCTCTCCGGTGTAAGCACCCTTCTCCTCGAAGTACATGTTCTCAGCGCCAACCTGGATGTTGGAGCCCTTCGCAGCCTCCACTACCGGGATGATGTCGATCGCGGGTACGCAGAATACGACGTCCACCTCGTCATTCACTACAAGCGGTTTCAGCGTCTCTACCAGCTTTACCGCCTCGCTCGGCGTCATGTTCATTTTCCAGTTGCCGGCGATGATTTTCTTTCTTGCCATGATTTTTTGTCTCCTTAATGTGATATCTTGTATTTTTGGTTAAAGTTCTGTATATTGCATGAAAGACAGCTATATTTTTATCTGAGCACAGCGCAAAATCCTCACTTTTATGTCCGATTATTGCGCGAAAGAATCTGTTTTTCATGCAATGAGCCAGGCACTCTTTCGATTGTAAGCGCAGCCGGCTCATTATTCTCGAATTATTTGTTGCGGATTATTTGTCATCTGCCGCAACTACGCCCGGAAGATCTTTGCCCTCAAGGAACTCAAGGGAAGCGCCGCCGCCGGTGGAGATGTGGGACATCTTGTCGCCAAAGCCCAGCTGGTTGACTGCTGCTGCGGAGTCGCCGCCGCCGATGATGGTGGTTGCGTCGGTCTCAGCCAGAGATTTTGCTACCGCGATGGTGCCGGCTGCCAGCGTCGGGTTCTCAAATACGCCCATCGGTCCGTTCCATACCACAGTCTTCGCGGACTTGACTGCCTCAGCGTAGAGAGCCTGGGTCTTCGGTCCGATGTCCATGCCCATCTTATCAGCCGGGATCTCTGTGGAAGCATAGACTTCCGTCGCGATCTCAGCGTCGATCGGATTCGGGAAAGCAGCTGTCACTACAGTGTCAACCGGGAGAAGGAGCTTCTTGCCAAGCTGCTCGGCCTTCGCCATCATCTCTTTGCAGTAGTCCAGCTTGGTGTCGTCGCAAAGGGAGGTGCCGATCTCATAGCCCTGCGCCTTCAGGAAGGTGTAAGCCATGCCGCCGCCGATAATCAGAGTATCACACTTTTCAAGCAGGTTGGAGATGACGTTCAGCTTGTCCGCCACCTTCGCGCCGCCGAGGATTGCTACGAACGGGCGCACCGGATTGTTGACCGCGTTGCCAAGGAAGTCGATTTCCTTCTGCATCAGATAGCCAACCGCGCAGTTGCCGCCCTTTGCGCGTACGACTTCTGTAACGCCTGCTACAGATGCATGCGCTCTGTGAGAGGAGCCAAATGCGTCGCATACATAATCATCGCAGAGGTCTGCCAGCTCTTTGCTGAACGCCTCGCCGTTCTTGGTCTCTTCCGCGCCGCGGAAACGGGTGTTCTGCAGAAGGATTACATCTCCAGGCTGCATGGCCTCTACGGCTGCTGTCGCGTCCGCGCCGGTCACATTATAATCAGAAACAAATTTTACTTCTTTGCCAAGCTTCTCGCTCAGTCTCTTTGCTACCGGAGCAAGGGATTCTCCCTCGTTCGGGCCATTTTTTACTTTACCAAGGTGAGAGCAGAGAATCACCTTACCGCCGTCAGCAATCAGCTTTTTGATGGTCGGCAGCGCTGCCACAATACGGGTCTCGTCCGTGATCTCGCCGGCCTTGAGCGGTACGTTGAAGTCACAGCGAACCAACACTCTTCTGCCACTTGCGTTGAAATCATCAACTGTCTTTTTGTTAAGCATTGAAAAAAACCTCCTGAAATATCTTTTTACATATCAATCGGACAGGGGCGTTCTCTCACCCTATCCGCCCGCGCGGGTTGCACGGCTTTAGCCGGAATACTTCCTTTCGCGCTCCTGTGCCTCATATGAAAAAGAGGTCCGGCCCTATCAGACCGGACCTCTTCTGGGTCTTCTTATCATTCTCTCCTGTGCGGATGGATTACGCCAGCTCAGCGAAATACTTGATCGTGCGAACCATCTGGCTTACATAGGAGTTCTCATTGTCATACCAGGAAACAACCTGTACCTGAGAGGTGCCATTGCCAAGGTTTACAACCATGGTCTGGGTAGCATCAAACAGAGAACCAAATCTCATGCCGACTACGTCAGAGGAAACGATCTCATCGGTGTTGTATCCGAAGGACTCCGTAGCTTCTGCCTTCATTGCCGCGTTGATACCCTCAACAGTAGCCTCGCCCTTTACAACCGCATTCAGGATCGTGGTAGAACCTGTCGGGGTCGGAACACGCTGTGCAGCGCCGATGAGCTTGCCCTTCAGCTCCGGAATAACCAGGCCGATCGCCTTTGCAGCGCCGGTAGAGTTCGGAACGATATTGACAGCGCCTGCGCGGGATCTTCTCAGATCGCCCTTTCTCTGCGGTCCGTCAA
>JAJQBS010000072.1:0-4331 GCA_021203145.1 Lachnospiraceae bacterium
TCCGATGGTCAGGCTACGAAATTAGTCCTAAAATATGCGGAGTTATCGTATATAAATACGTCGAATAAACGGCCGGATCACCGAGCGTCAGGAAAATGACGTTTTCCCCTTCCCGCAGGCAGGCCTCCACTTTATCCGCCGCCTCGTCGTGACAGCGCTCCCGCCAGGCGAGGTCATGGGTCATCGGCATGTCCAGCGCCAGAAGCCGCTTATCCGCCAGCTCCGGCACGGCCTGCACCGCAATCTGATACGCGGCCGTCTCCTTCGCGTCCGGCCCCGGCAGGGCGATCACCTCATTCTCCCGGATCAGGCGCACCGCCTTGAGCGTCAAAAGCTCCGGATCGCCCGGGTCAATCCCGGTTCCGTATAAAATTCCTGACATTTCTAAGATTCCTCCTGCGCCAGCTTCTTTTTATGAAACTTCAGATGTCTCCGATAGTACATAACTATCGAAACAATCACAAACCCGATTCCCAGGCCAAGCAGAGAATGGACACACTTTACCGCGTTCTGGCTGATGCGTTCTGTATCCTGCAGAATCAGCCCGACAATGGAATAGTAAAGCAGATCCCCCGGAATCAGCGGAATGATCGACGGATACAAAAACACCGTGGACGGCGTCTTCACATGTACAGCCATAAGCTCCGCATAAAGCGCCGCGGCCATCGCCGCCAGGAAGCTGTAGATAAAGCTCTCCGAAATAAAGGTCAGCAGAATCAGATAAACGCATCTGGTGAGTGCGCCGCCAAGTCCCGCATAAAGCAGATATTTTTTCTGAATCCGGAAGACGATCCCGAACCCGACCGAAGCCCCGAAGGAGCAGATGATCAGTTTTATAGCGTTTACCATGAGATCAGCCCTCCAAACAAATAAATACTCAGGACAAAACCACCGACGATCGCCACAGTCTCCAGCGTCGCCTTAAGAATTTCCAACATCCCATTGATCTCATTTCCGCACAGAAGGTTCCGGAAGGCATTGACCATCGGAATTCCGGGAATCAGCATCATGCTGTTCGCAATCATCACAATGTAGATATCATCCACCATACCGATTCTGCTCATCAGGATCGCGACTGTCCCGGCCAGGAACGTGCTGAAAATATTAAACACCATCCGGTTGACGCCCGGCTTTTTCAGGTAAATCCCCGCCAGGTACATCAGCACCGTATTGGTCAGAACGACTGTCAGGTCCTTCCACGTTCCGCCAAAAATAAAAGTCAGAGATGTAAAAGCCAGTAAAAACCCTGCGCAGCGGATTGGCAGGGAATAGGTCTCGGTATCAAGGGCTTCTTTCAGCAGCCTTTCGAGCTCCTCCGGCGCCGGATGGTTCGCACAGATCCATCGGGAGAGCTGATTCAGCTTCGAGAGATTCTCAAGGTGTGTGTCCATCCCGCTGCGGATACATCGCTAGGAGGTCACCTGGCTGCCCGCCTTATCCTGAAGGCTCAGCGTCAGGTAACAATTCAAAGAAAAAAAGTGAACCTCCCGGCAGCCGTAGCTGTCGCAGATCCGGTAAATGGAGTCGTTGACCCGCTCCAGGTTCGCTCCGGAAATGAGCATACTTTCGCCGAATCTCAGCGCAAAGTCTACAATATACTCCAGGTTCGTCATACGATATCCTCTCAGTCTCTCTGTATATCTGCCCACTTCCTGCCAGGGTCTGAAATTTGCCAGCCTATCTAAAACAGGAAGAGGGTAGAGTTTTCACCCTGCCGGTGGATATTTCCTGCACAACTCTGTACATAATATATCACCTCTCCCGAATCGTGGCAACCGCTTTTCTTTAAAATGTTCGGTTATTCGCCAGCGCCGGATTCCATATTCTTTCCATTTTTCTGCTAAAGCACTCCCATTTTGTCTGAAATGTGTTATACTATGTTTTGATTTGCAAAAAACACGCACAGGAGGGAACTGTCTGTATGGAATCAATACGTAAAACAATGGATTCGCTGCGTCAGGTGCGGCTCTCAAGGACACGGCTGATCATGGGTGGATTCCTGATTATCATCCTGGCTGGCGCGTGTCTTTTAATGCTGCCCTTTGCCACCAGAAGCGGCGAACAGACGACTTTCCTCGGCGCATTGTTTACCGCGGTCTCCTCGACCTGTGTGACCGGGCTGGTCGTGTATGATACCTGGGCGCACTGGACGATGTTCGGACAGCTGGTGCTCCTTACCCTGATCCAGATCGGCGGGCTGGGCTTTATCACCATCGGCAGCTTTGCCATGATTCTGCTTGGGAAAA
This sequence comes from Lachnospiraceae bacterium, assembly GCA_021203145.1. Classification (GTDB taxonomy): domain Bacteria; phylum Bacillota; class Clostridia; order Lachnospirales; family Lachnospiraceae; genus Choladousia. Next base: position 2,247 of record JAJQBS010000072.1, read on the forward strand.
AAATCAGCCTGGCGGGACGGGAGCTGATCCATGAGAGTCTGAGTACACTGCAGCTGCGCGGGAGCGTGCATCTGGTACGGCATATTGTCTGTGGCACATTGCTTTTCGAGGGAACAGGGGCTATCCTGCTCTCCATCCGTTTCGTGCCTCAGATGGGTCTGGCGAAGGGGATTTATTATGGAATTTTTCATGCCATCTCCGCGTTCTGCAACGCAGGCTTTGACCTGATGGGATTCCGGGAGCCCTACTCCTCCTTCTGCGCGTATGCTTCCGACCCGCTGGTCAATATTGTCCTGATTCTGCTGATCCTGATCGGCAGCCTCGGCTTCATTGTCTGGGAGGATCTGCTGACCAACCGCTGGCACGCCCGGCGCTACGCCCTCCAGACGAAAATCGTTCTGACCGCCACCATTGCGCTGACGGTGGGAGGCACCATTCTCTTCCTCATCAGCGAGCGAAACAATCTGTTTGCGCAGATGGGCGCCGGGGAACAATTCTGGTGTGCGTTATTTTCCAGTGTGACCCCCAGAACGGCCGGTTTTAATACGGTTGACACGGCAGCCCTGACAAACGGCAGCAAAATTCTGACCATGTGCCTGATGTTTATCGGCGGCAGCCCTGGCTCCACCGCCGGCGGCATCAAGACTACCACGATCGTGGTCATTCTGCTCTACATCCGGGCCTATCTGCTGCGCAATCAGGATCTCACCGCATTCCAGCGCAGACTGGGGACGGATGTGATGAAACGGGCCAGCGTGGTTGTATTTATCAACTATTTTCTGGCGCTCACCTCGATCCTGATCCTGCTGATCGGGCAGGATCTGCCGCTTGCGGATGTTCTGTTTGAGGCTTTTTCCGCGATCGGCACCGTGGGAATGTCGACCGGCGTGACCCGCGAGCTGAATACCCTCTCCCGCATTGTCATCATGATTCTGATGTTCCTGGGAAGAGTCGGCAGTCTGTCCTTCGCGATGTCCTTTACTGAGAAAAAACATCCCGGCAAAATCCGCTATCCGGAGGCGGAAATTATCGTTGGGTGACGCATGTACTACAGCAAATATTGTCTGATATTCCGTTTTATACCAGCATAGGAATACGAAAACAGTCATTAATATGCCCGCCCATGAGTATCTGGTTTTTGTATCTGGTTTTTGTATCTGGTTTTTGTATCTGGTTTTTGTATCTGGTTTTTGTATCTGGTTTTTATATATCACATTATTGGCATCGTATGATAAATGGAAACGGGAAACCAATTTCATCGTTTCCTGCAGACAGAATTCAAGCAAACCACACACAGGGAGGTAAGCAAACTATTATGAAATCCATTTTAATTATCGGACTGGGAGATTTTGGACATTATCTCTGCCGGGATCTGGCAAACTTAAAAAATGAAATTATGATCGTCGATCAGGATGAGTCAGCCATGGAGGATCTGCTCGACATCGTCTCCGACAGTCTGATTGCGGACTGCACCAGAGAAAGCGTCCTTAAAAAACTCGGCGTAGGCAATTTTGACATTTGTTTTGTGTGCATCAGCGGCAATTTTCAGTGCAGTCTGGAGATCACCAGCCTGCTCAAGGATCTGGGCGCCAAATATGTGGTCAGCATGGTGCGCAGTGAGGTACACGCGAAATTCCTGCTGCGGAACGGCGCGGATGAGGTCATCCACCCGAACCGCGGCGCCGCGATGAGAGCCGCAGTCAAGTACAACAATGACCACATTTTTGACTACATCGACCTGAAGGACGGCTATTCCATCTACGAAATCACGCCCATGAAGGACTGGGTCGGCAGAACGATCCTTGCTTCCGATATCCGCGCCAGGCATGACCTCTACATCGTCGGGATCCTCAGCCCGGGCGGGCGCACAAATTTCATGCCCGACCCACAGACGATTATCCGGGACGGAGATCATCTGATGGTACTCGCGCACTGTGATACCATTGACAAGCTGATGAAGAAAATGCGGTAAAAAATCAGTCAGGGGGCGCCAGACGCCAAAAAACCCAAGCACACCCCCACAAAAAAAAAAACAAACAATTTAATAAACACCCCCCCAAAAAAAAAAAAAAAAAAAAAACAAAA
>JAJQBS010000072.1:4341-19861 GCA_021203145.1 Lachnospiraceae bacterium
AATTTTTTTTTTTTTTTTTATGGTTTTTTTTTTATTAAATTATTTATTTTTTATAATATTTTTAAAAATATCGTGTGTGGGGGCCCTTATTCTTTATCCGCGGTCGCCGCCCCCTGCATCAATTACGCACAATCTTTTTACAGCACCACACCATCCTTGAAAATCGAAATCTCGCGGCATCCGTGCTGTTCGCTCAGGGTCTGACGTCCGCCCGCGATCTCTATCACAAGCTTTAAGAGCCTTTCCGCTGCGGAGTCAAGCGACTCTCCGTCCGCGACGGTGCCCGCGTCAAAGTCTATCCAGCCTTTCTTTTTCGCGGCCAGCTGGCTGTTTGTCGAGATCTTCACCGTCGGCGCCGGTGCGCCAAACGGGGTGCCGCGTCCTGTCGTAAAGAGGATCAGGTGAGCGCCCGCCGCCGTCATCGCGGTTGCGGAGACCAGGTCATTGCCGGGGCCGTAAAGCATGTTCAGCCCCTTTGTCACAACCGGATCACCGTATCCGATCACATCCATAATGGGCGCGGTGCCGCCCTTCTGCACACAGCCGCAGGATTTATCCTCCAGTGTCGTAATACCGCCCTTTTTGTTGCCCGGGCTCGGATTTTCATAGACCACCTCATTATGGCTGAAGAAATAATTCTTAAAGCCATTGATCATGTCTACGGCCTTTTCAAAAATCTTCTCATCCACGCAGCGGTTCATCAGAAATCCCTCCGCGCCGAACATTTCCGGCACTTCGGTCAGCACGGTAGAACCTCCCCGGGCGGTCATCATATCGCTGAAACGGCCGACGGTCGGGTTGGCCGTAATGCCAGAGAGTCCGTCCGAACCGCCGCATTTCATGCCGACCACCAGCTCGCTTACCGGAATTGGCTCTCGTGCAAACTGCGCGGCATACTCTGCGCACTGTTTAAGAAGTGTCCTTCCCACCTCGTATTCATCCTCCACGTCCTGGCAGGTCAGGAATTTCACACGGTTTGCGTCGTACTCTCCCAGTTCCTCCAGGAACTGCTCATGTGTCAGGTTCTCACATCCCAGGCTTAAAACAAGAACTGCCGCCGCGTTCGGATGCCGCACCAGTGCCGCCAGAAGCTTTCTGGTCTGCGCGTGGTCCGCGCCGGTCTGGCTGCAGCCGAAGGGATGCGTAAAGGCATACAGACCATTGATGGTGCCTGTTACGAGATCCTGATTCTCTTTTACCAGATTTTTCGCGATGTCGTTGACACAGCCTACGGTCGGGATGATCCAGATTTCATTGCGGATCGCCGCCCGCCCGTCCTTCCTGCGAAAACCGGAAAAGGTCTCCGGCTCCACTGGCTCCGGATAATGCAGGTTCGGCTGATAGGTATACGCAACCTCCCCGGAAAGGTTGGTCTTTACATTGTGCGTATGCATCCAGGTCCCTGGCGCCGCATCTTCCGTCGCGTGCCCGATCGGAAATCCATATTTTACGACATCCTCTCCGTTTTTGATCGGGCGGATGGCGATTTTGTGCCCCTGTGGGATATCCTCCAGAGCCGTGACCGCCGCCTGGCCTGTCTCAATCGTTTCACCCTTTACGACCGGATGAAGCGCGACCGCGACATTATCAATCGGGGAGATCTGTATTGTTTTTATTGTCTTCATATAAATCACAGGCACGCTGCATACGCCGCCTTTGCTCCTTCCGTGCGGATTTTCTTTAAGATTTCCACAACCTTCTCTTCCAGCCCCGCGATCGCGCTCAGATCCTGCCCCCACATTTTTTCGTTTGTCAGAACTGCGTGAACCAGCGCTTCCTCACTGTCAGCCCTGTGCTCATAATAGAATTCCAGTGCCCAGCGGTCGTCGCTGACGGCATAAGTAAGATCGTCAAGGTTTGCAGCCTTTCCCACAGCCGGACGGCGGCAGATGAGGCCTTTGTCAGTCAGCTCCTGGATGTCGCTGCTGTAGAACGCGATGTAGGCTACCAGCGAGGTCGTCAGGCAGATGGGCAGCTCACCCTTCAGCGAAATATACTCCAGGAAGGACGGCATGTTGCGTGCTTTCCACTTGGAGGTTGAGTTCAGGGAAATGCTCATCAGCTCGTGATCGACAAACGGATTGTTAAAGCGATCCTGCACGGCCGAGGCAAAAGCGAGCAGATCGTTCTTATCGAGCGGAAGGGTCGGGATCACCTCATCGTAAAGCATCTTATTCATGAAGCCCTTGATTGTCTCGTCGTGCATGCAGTCGCGGACAATGTTCTCGCCTGCCAGATAAGCTCCCAGCACAAAGCCGGTGTGCGCGCCGTTCAGGATGCGGACCTTGCGCTTTTTATAAGGACTCATGTCCGGTGTAACAAAAACCTTTTCCTTCAGCCCCGCCTTCGCGAGCGGAAGCACATCATTCAGGGACTCATCTCCCTCAATGACCCACAGGCCAAACACTTCGCCGACGTCGAGAAGCGGATCCGTGTAACCGTGGAATTCTTCAAGCGCCGCCACTTCCTTCGGGTCGCGGACACGACCGGGGACGATGCGGTCTACCAGAGAGCCACAGAAGGTGCAGTCCTCGTTGACATATTTGCGGAAGCCTTCCTCCAGTCCCCACTGATCAATGTACTGGTTGACACACTTCAGAAGCTCTTTTCCGTTGTTGTCAATCAGTTCACAGGCCAGCATGATAATTCCCGGCTTTCCTGCCTGATAGCGGCGAAGCAGCACCTGGGTCAGCTTTCCCGGAAAGCTCGACGCCGGACGGTCAGCGAGCTGGCATGCCGGGTCGTAGACAATACCGGCTTCCGTCGTGTTGGAAACAATAATCTCCAGATCGTCACTCTCCGCCACCTTCATGACTTCCTCAAAACCCTCGTCCTCATACGGATTCAGGCAGCGGCTGACGCTGGAAATCACCCGGGCGTCGTCCACCTTCTCGCCATTCTGGCTGCCGCGCAGGTGCAGCGTGTAGAGACCTTCCTGCTCGTTGATCAGCTTCGAAAGTCCGCCGCCGATCGGCTGCACAAGGACACATTTTCCGTTCCATCCGGCCTTCTCATTTGCCAGATCAAACCAGTAATCCACAAACGCACGCAGGAAATTTCCCTCGCCGAACTGCATCACCTTCTCCGGCGCTTTTTCCAGAATATAGCCGGTGTAGCCAGTTTCCTTCAATACTGCGTAATTTAACTTTTCCATGATAACTTTCCTCCTTTATTCGCTGTCAGGTTTACAGGCAATTCCTCTGTAATGAAACCACAGCCTGTTTGTAAATCTTTTTTACCGCTTTACATCGTAATTCATATTCATCAGATTTCGGATGGTAGAAACATCGTCCGTGATGTTCGCATCGCCGCACACACTCGCATCACATACATAGCTCTCATATATACGCATCTCTCATCCATGCATATCTCTCATCATCAGACCTCGCATGCGTTCCACAGCTGCTGGATGTACTCTCTGGCCTGCACTGCATTCTCCGGCACGGTATCCTCCAGGGTTGCGTGAATGTACGGTTTTCTCTCCTTGATAAAACGGATAATCCGGGAATAATCCATCTGCCCGGTTCCCGCCGCACACGAGATCAGCTGATTGCCCTCCACCCGGTAATCCTTCAGGTGCATCACCGCGACGTCCTCTCCGAGCAGCTCAATCGTCTCCGCGAAAAGCTCGTCACTGTTCTGATAATTGCTGATGTCAAGCAGATTTACCGGATCGAAAATAATCTGCAGATTCGGAGAATCAATCGCATCCAGCACCTTTCGCGCGCGCTTCGGAGTCGAGACAATGTGCCGGTATACCGGCTCAATCGCCAGAATCACGCCCATCTTCTCCGCATATTCTACCACGGGACGCACATTTTTGATGAAGAGCTCCAGGGCTTCCTCTGAATGACAGGCCTCCTCAAAGCGGTATTCCTCATTCGGCGCTCCTGTCTCTGTGCCGACCACCCCTGCGCCAAGCTGTGAAGCAAAGCGGATACTTGTCAGATAGCGGCGCGTGGTTGCTTTCAGGCTCACCGGGTTTGGATTCGCCAGGTTCAGATAGCAGCCAAGCACTGCGATATCCATCTGCCGTTCCGCAAAAAGCTTCCTTAAATACATTGCATAGCCAGGCGTGAGCGCCCCATCGTCCACCGGGTTTTCTGAGATCACCTTGCCAAGCGCCAGATGCGCACAGGCAAAGCCCTGTTCATGGGCAGTCCGCAGTCGCCCGGCAAGAGGCGCCTCCTTGACATCATGCAAACGAATTCCTATCTGCATTCTATATTCCTCCTTTTTGTTGATTTCAACGAATCACTTCGTCCACATCGTGCAGCTCGAACAGCTCGCCTTCGCAGCCTTCAATCCTGACGTTATCCAGCACCAGCCGTTTCACGTTGCGGACAAAGACGCCCTTTTTGCTACATGCGTTCACGCCCTCGGACATGATCGGCACATCGCTTTTGGCTTCCGCGGCGAAAGAAATTTCAATGTTCCGCATCTGGATCTGCTCGATCTTCTGCTCCGGGAGACCTTCAAACCAGAGTGCGGCCACATGACAGTCCTTCGCGTGGATATTTTCAAAATAGAACCGCTTCATGGACGGCGTCCCATCGTCCACCGGATATTTTTCGCGGGATCGCACAAGCTCCGTGTGACCGTCCGGGTCGCAGAAATAAAATGCGTTCGCCGTAAACGGCGACATCACCTGATCCATTTCCAGATCACGGAAAATGATGTTATCAAGCACCGCATCCTTCCCGCGCCCGCGCCGCGTCTTGATACGCAGCCCGCGATCCGTGTGCGAAAAACGGCATTTTCCCACAATCAGCCCGATGACGCCGCCCGCCATCTCGCTGCCGATCGTGACCGCGCCGTGACCGTTTTCCATCAGACACTGGTAAATATGGATATTCGAGGACGGTGTTTTGTATTTCCGCCCCATGTAAATCTTGCCAGACTTCACCGCAATACAGTCATCTCCAAGGGTAAAGCGAATCCCACAGATCGTGACGTCCCGGCAGGATTCCGGATCAATCCCGTCTGTATTCGGGGAAATCTGCGGATTTTCAATCGCAAAATCGCAAAACAGCAGCTGTTCACAAAAGTAAGGATGCACAGTCCAGGACGGACTGTCGTGCAGCAGCACGCCCTGCACGCGGACATTTTTGCAACGGTTCAGAAACAGCAGGCGCGGCCGCCAGGCTGTCACCATCACCTTCTCGTTTTTCCACCAGTTCTCATGCGCAGCGGCTCCGTCGATACTGCCCTCCCCATAGATGGTGACATCCGAGACATCCACGCCAGTCACTATTCCGGTGAACATTTTCTGCGGATCGCCCTCCCAGGTGCCGAGCTGAAGCTCCTGATCCATACTCCCGATTGCTCCAGGGAAGATCGCGAATTTCGACCGATCTGTAAATGCGCGGATATGGGCGCCCCTTTCCAGCTCGATGCTCACACCGCTCTTTAAAAAGATGCTCGTAATCCGGTAGGTGCCTTCCGGAATCAATACACGGCCTTTGGAAGGACATGCCATGATCGCGGCCTGCATGCAGACCGTATCGTCCGACTCGCCGTCTCCCTTCGCGCCAAACTCCCGGACATCCAGAGTAAACGACTCCTGGTCAGTGCGGAACGCAAAGGAACCCACTGTGACTCCGTGCAAATCCTCCACCAGAATCATATAGTCCGAATCCGGCAGCAAATGATAGAGGGAGGTGATCACCGTGTCTGTCCTCTTTACCTCTTCCCCATTTTGAAAAATCCGATAGGGTTCCTTCGTAATTATAGATCTCGCCATCGTCAAGTTCAAGAGTCACACTTCTGGCAGTTTTCATAATACGGCGAATATTCATGAACATTTCCTCTGAAAGCCGGTTACTACTTTATCCTTTTGGTTGAGCAAAAGAAAGGGTAGCAGGAGCTGCCACCCTGGTCTGAAGAGTAACTGTCCAACACATAATCGGATAGGGGGAGTCCTCTCGCCCTATCCGCTGCGCGAGCCGGGTGCGGCTTTAGCCGCAAAACTCCTTGCCCGGCTCTGCGCATAAAAACCATCCAGTTACAAAACAGAACGACTTACATCGTCTACGATCTGTCAGCCCTCACGCCACCATCGGAGATACTGTCTGCAAGCTTATCCTGCAGGACTTTTCACGTGATGTGAGGGCACCATACCCACGTGACAGTATCATATCACAGGACTCATCAAATTGCACTACATTTTTAGATTTTTTTAAAGGCTAAAATCTGTTGATTGCAGAGCGGAAATACTGTATAATGAAAAGAAGAAAAGTATTGTTCTCAATATAATAAAGCCCTGTTTCCATCGCGGCAGCCAACCAGTTCAGGTGAAACAGGCAAAAATGAAAGGAGGAACTACTATGGCCCTGGAAGAGCAAAAACAGATAGCCATTGATTATTATATTAATCTGATTCGAATTAAAGCCGCCGAAACAGCGGAAAACAAAGAACTGGAGCGGCAAATCAAGATTGCAAAATTAAAATTGTCGACATTTGCGATTGATTTGTCTGAAATCGAAGCAATGTTTTAAGAGAAAGCATCCTTTGTCATGCCCCCCGGCGCTGATCCCAGGGGGCATGAAATTTCATCCCTTATTTCTTTTCTTTTCCTCGTCAGGCATTCTGATACTGCCAGCTTTGCCAGCCAGCCAGCTTAAGCATTAAGCCCCCTCTTCTTCACGATCACTGATTCTCTGTACCAGCACTGCAAACACGAACAGGCCCACGCACGGCACAATGTTGGATGTCATCCCCACCGTCAGCCCCGCATGTTCTGAAATCACTCCCGCCACCCAGGGCATGGCAATCGCCCCGATGCTCGCGACGGGAAGCATGACGCCGATGCTCGCCGCGCTGGTCATCCGGCCGGCGCCCGCTACCGCGGTGGGATTCATCCCCGCCATGGAAAAAGCAAAAGCGAACAGCAGAAGGATCGCCGGTATCTGGCTGCCGGTCAGCATCATCCCCAGATAAAAGATAATACATCCAAGACTCATCTTAATCAAAGCCGAGCAGGTGTTTTTGATCGGGAAAACAAACGCGATCAGCAGCCTTCCGATCAGCGTAGCCGTCCACATCACAGTCACCGTATACGTGCTGAGTGTCCCGGAAATAATACCACTGTCCTTAAAATAAGTCACCATCCAGCCATTCGCGCTGAATTCTGCAGCGTTCTGGCAGAAAATCAGGCCGGTCAGCAGCCAGAATTTCTTACTTTTCAGGAAGCTCCAGTCGGTGGCGGCTTTCTCTGATATGTTCGCCGGCTTCGGCGTTTTCTCCATCCCTGCCGGCTTCGGCGTTTTCTCCATCCCTGCCGACTTTGTCGTTTTCTCCATTTCTGCCGGCTTCGGCTCCCCCGAAGTTTTTGACGCAGTCCCTTCCGATGCCCTTTCCTTTCCTCCGAGCGGCGTCAGAAAGAACACCAGCCACAGTAGAAGCCCACAGGAGGCGAGTACAAACAGCGGCACCGCGCTCCCCATTTTAACCGCAAATGCCATGAGGAACGGACAGAGCAGCGCTCCGAACGCATAGCATGCGTGCATGACATTCATGCCTCTGGTGCGGTTTTCCGAATTGTTCCCCACCAGGATCGTGCAGGTGTTGATCGTGCAGCCCTTCGCCAGGCCGACCAGAAAAAAGGAGAGCATCAGAACCGCCATCCATCCGGTCAGCCCCATGCAGAAATAGCCCACGGCATACCCGGCCGTCAGCAGGGTCACCGTCCGCTTTGTCCCGATCTTCTCAGGCAGCATCCCCGTGAGGAAACCAGAGAGCAGATTGCCGATGCTTAAAAGGGAAAGCAGCGTTCCCGTCATTCCGTAAGCGAAACCGTAGCCCTCCTGCAGAAGACTCACCACGATGCTGCTGCTGATCACACAGATTCCGCTGATAAAAAAGGTAAACAGCCCCGCGTTTCGCTGATTTTTGTTTAATACTCTGTTCATGCTTTGTACCCTTAATCCTGTATCCCGCCCCCTTCTCCGGAGCAGAGTGTGCGTCGGCGCTGCCTCTTATGCTTTATACCCAAAATCCGGAATCCCGCTCCACCTCTGACGCAGGGCATGCGCCGCGAGCTTCGGCCTGCGGTCACGGGTCAGAATACCCTTCTTGTTGCCATCCACGCGCATCGGCCCCTGGATCGTAGCAAAATCCGCAAAATTCCAGAGCTGCTCGCCGATAAAGAAGGAGCGCTTGTCAATCTCGGCGTTGATCCGGAGGTAATAGTCCGCCTGGTATTCTTCACTGAACATCTCGCCGTTCGTATTATGAATGCCCGGATACGTGTCCGCTCCATACTCTGTAAACATCACGGGCTTTCCCTGTTTTTCCCAGAAATCCAGCTCGATATTCAGCGCGTCGCAGGCCGCATCCAGATCGCCGCCCAGGTTGTACCAGCCATAATACCGGTTCAGGCAGACCACGTCCATCGTCCTGGTCGTAAGATCCTTCTCATAATTGTTCTGGCAGCAGACCACCGTCACCGGGCGGTTCTGCGGATCCAGACTGTGCGCCAGCTCATACAGCGGTGTAAAATAGTCGTGTGCGTCCTGCGGGAAATTCTCCAGATCCGGCTCATTCGCCAGCGACCACATCACAACGCTGGGATGATTTTTGTCCCGGTCAATCATGTCCCGGATGACGTCGCGGTGGTGTTCGTGAATCCGCATCGCCTGATAAGGGTTCGTGGCACTGCCCGCGCCGATGCCGACAGCGGGCGTCTCGTCAATCACTACGATGCCCTCGCGGTCGCAGAGGTCATACATCTCCTCCGCATAAGGATAGTGACTGGTCCGGAAGGAGTTCGCGTTTATCCAGCGGATCAGGGAAATGTCCTTGACATTCAGGCACGGGTCCGTCCCCCGCCCATGGAAAAAGCTGTCCTCGTGCTTGCCAAAGCCTTTAAAGTAGAAAGGCTTTCCATTGATCAGGAACTGTGTCCCCCGCACTTCCACTGTACGGATGCCGAATTTCTGCTCGTACATGTCTTCGCCATACTCCACAAACAGGGTATACAGATAAGCCGCGCCCGGGTTCCAAAGCTTCGCGTCGGGGATAACACAGGAGCCTTTCAGAGTGCCGTCCTCCTCGAGCCAGGCTGCTGTAAAATCCGCCACGACATTTTCCACCTCATCCGTAATCATGATGCGGGCGCGGGCATCCGTGTCCGATTCCTCTCTCCATGCATCCCCTGTTTTGATCCGGCACGTTACAATCCCATCCCCATGCTTCACATCCGTGACAATGCTAATGTCCCGGATGTAGAACCTCGGCGTTGTATACAGCCAGACGGGCCGGATGATTCCCGCATAGTTGAAAAAGTCAAAATTCGGCTTGTTCTGCGACTTACAGCGCGTCTTCGCCAACTCGATCGATGGAATGCCCGGATTGTCCGAGCCGAAAAACGCCACCGCATTCTCATTTCCCACCGGGAGCGTCCCGTAATTTACCCGGTTGTCCACCGCCACAGCCAGCAGATTTCCCCCAAATTTAATGTCAAAAGACACATCAAATTCAAACGGCAGGAAACCGCCCTTGTGTCTGCCCAGAAGCTGCCCGTTCAGATACACCTCTGCCTGATGGGTCACCGCCCCAAAGCGCAGCACCATCCGTTCGTTAATCATCATACGGGGTACCGTAAAAGTCTTCTGATAAACCACCCATCCATAGTGGCTGCGCAGATTCACATCGTCCTTCTGATCATTGTAGGACGCCGGCACAGCCATAGGCATCGGCTGTGCAAGAGGCTCCTTTACCAGCTGCTCCTCGTAAGAATCGGCTCCCGCTGTCTGAAAATCCCAGATGCCGTCCAGCTCTACACGCATGCGACTTTCATTTAGTTGTGGGTACAACATTAATTTTCCCTCCTCTCAGGCTCCGTCGGTTTGTCTCCTATATAATTGCATTCTATCACAAAAATATCCGTCTTTTCACCGTGTTTCACGATCCTTAATGTTCTTCCCTTCCACGGCACTTGCAAAACGAAATCAGGGCAGCCTGATATTCCGGGCGGCGAAAACCTCAGTCCATCCAGTATGTCTTCCGTATGGCGAATCCGCTCCGATTCTCCGGATTCCACCGAAAAGCTTCCAGGGGCATCAGCCTTATAATGTCCAGCCGATCTGCTCTGGCCTGCCCCAGACGGATCCGGGTGCAGCCCCGCGATTTCCTCAATAAAAAGCGGAATAAACCCGCTGCTCCAGCCGTGGCACAGGCTGGTGTTCCATTTCTGCTCCTTTCCCCAGACCTCGAAAGAAGCACTTGCACCCTCCCGGAGCATATTCCTCCAGCCATAGGAATCGGAGCGCGTCATCAATTTGAAGCAGACGTCCGGCTTCCCGATCTTCGCGGCGCTTTTCAGCGCAAAATAAGCGGGAAACGCACCGCAGACACGCTCAGGCATCCGCAAAAGAGCAATGTAGGCGCTCTCCGCTTCTTTGGGCAGCAATCCGAAATACGCTGCATACAGATTCGCATGCAGCGAACAGTGATCACTCATCTCACTGTCCGCAAACAAATGCTGCCCCTCCCGGTAAAATACAGCATGGTAAGAATCTGCAATCTGCGCCGTCCTTCCGGTTTTGGGCAGCCCGAGTATTTCTTCCATCTGCTCCTGCATCTGATTTGCCCCATACCAGAGCGCGTTTATGACATTATGGCAGCCCTCACCGACTACCGGCCGGGTCAGTGCGAAATCATACCCGTCACGCAGGTTTTCCGGCCAGTCCACCAGATTCCAAAGATCACCTGCGTTCTCAAGAAGGCCATCCGGCCGCTGATAAACCAAAAACGATTCCGTGAGCAGCTTCACCGCCAGATAGCAGCAAGCCAGGTAATCTTTGTCTGCCGTAAATTCATAGTCCGTCAGCGGCAGCAATGGAAACAGCAGTGAAAAATCCGCGATCTCCTGCATCACACTCCCGGGTGCAACAGCCATCATCGACGGCGAAATACTCTGCGAAGAAATAAAATCGCCGATGCATTTTCGCAGCAGATCCGTACTTCCGGTCAGCCATACCTGCGATCGCCCGGTAATCAGTGCATCCCCCAGATACTGCCCTTTTTCCCTGGTCGGGCAGTCAAGATATCCGTCCTGTGAGCAGCAGCGCACCGCATTTTTACAAATGTCAAAAATCTGCTCCAGCTCTGTCCCTGCTGCCAGGGCCATTTCAGCCGTCCCGACCGTTTCAGCCACCCGGGTCATTTCCGTCATTCCGGTCATTCCAGCCATCCCGACCGTTTCAGTTACCCTGGCCATTTCCGTCATCCCGGTCATTCCAGCCGTCCCGGCCGTTTCAATCACCTGAGGCATTTCCGTCATCCCAGTCATTTCAGCCATTCCGATATTTGGTTCCCTTACCTGCGTTCGCACTGCACCGGCATCAGATCCCACGTCTTCCGTTTGAATTGTCCCAACACACTTCAGCGTACAGGCATCCTCTTGCATCGGATAGTGCCGTACCCATGCTCGTTCCTCCTGCACTTTCACTGTCTCCGGATAAACCAGCTGCACATAGCGGAAGCCCTTGTAATCATATGGATGGAAACGACTGACGCCCCTTCCCAGCGTCCAGATCTCCTGATATGCACACCCACAGCGCATATCCCAGCGCACTGATGGAAAGTTGTCGCTGCAACCATCCGGATTTGCTACTTCCTCCAGCTCCTCTCCATACCGGATTACCACCCTTTCTCCCTCAGGACCGGCGGCCTCCGCCAGAAACGTTCCAGTAATCTCACGGCCAAAATCAAAGACCTCATTCATCTGGCCTGCTTCAGATTTTTTCCACTGCTGCTCCGGGCAGATCGCTCTCTCCTCCAGCATCTGAATCGGGCGCGGCATCATCGTGTAATCCGCCCACAATGCCGGGACGAGGGTTCCCCAGAGGCCAGTATCACCATCATTGATATCAAAACCCGGCTTCTCCCACCCCTCCGGCCACAGACGGCTGTCAAAATTCTCCAGGAACTGCGTATCATAGCCGGCAGTCCCGCCTCTGTAAGCCTTACAGATCTGGTAACGCCAGCTCTCATCACAGTGCGCCAGTTCCTTTTGCGGCTCATCCTTTCTCCGCATGGATACCCACACCCCAAATCGTCCGTCCCCGCTTGTCCACGAACGGCTGATTCTTCCATGGTAATACAAATGCAATGCAATCGTTACGGCGGTTCGTGTCTGATCCGCCGGATCCATATGAACCTCCTCCTCATTCCGGTGTCCGGAACTCCCCGGATACAGAATAATCGGATAGCTGTCATAATAACAGTACTCCGGGTACGACGCCGCCGGCCCCTGTCCCCGATAAACGCCATTGATCCATATTTGGTAATGGTCATCCGCTGCCACCAGCAATTCGTATTCTTCATCCGACTGAAAGCCTGGCATCACATCCGCGGTTCCACCACTAACCCTCTCTGAGTCCGCGCCGGATATTTTCTTCGGCACAGGCAGGATAATCGTCCCTCTTACCAGCACATGAAGATTCTCCGGGGCATCCGCCTGCGGCCGATATTCTGCCGCCCGCTCCCGGCCAAAAGTATCCACCTGCTGCACAGTAATCCACTTGGGAATTGTCATCCAGCCAGAAGAATCCGTTCTTTCCTTTTCGTTATTTATTTTCATAGAATAGTTTCCATTAAAAGAACACCTTTTCGCAATCACCATTTCTGCCGATGTCATTTCCGCAGAAATCTGCCTCTCTCAACGAAGCACCTCCGTCAATTCTTCGTGAATCCGTCCATTCGTTGCCAGGACAGACTGCGGATACTCCGGTGAAATCGGTTCCCCCTGATAATCCGTCACCTCTCCGCCCGCCTCGCGTACAATCAACATGCCGGCTGCAAAATCCCACGGCTTCAAAAACTGCTCAAAATAAGCATCCACCCGCCCGCAGGCAACATACGCCAGATCCATCGCGGCAGACCCTAGCCGCCGGATATCCTGCGCACACAGGAACACATCCTTAATCTGTGAGAAAACACGATCCGCGTATTCATGCGAATAAGGAGTAGTCCCAACCGAAATCAGGCTGTCCGCAAGTGTCGCCGAATCGCTCACATGGATCGGACGCCCATTCAAACTGGCTCCGCCGCCCTGCACCGCAAAAAACAGCTCCTCCATCCAGGGGTTATAGATCATCCCCGCTACAACCTCATGCCCTTCGGCAAGCGCCAGCGAAATGCAGCTCTCCGGAAAATGATGAATCAGGTTCGTCGTCCCATCCACCGGATCCAGGATCCAGAAGGGCCGTTCAAAATCAATCTCCCGATTGTCCTTCTCCTCCCCCATAAACTGAATCATCGGATACCTTTCGGCAAGCTTTCCACAAAGCGTCCGCTGTACAGCCAGGTCCACCTCCGTCACAAAATCCGCCCGTCCCTTAGCTGTAATATGGGCAGCCGCTTCATCGTTGCAGAAAAGGAGAGCGGCCTCTTTTACCAGAGCCACCACCTCTTGAAAATCAATCCTCGATAAAATTCCGCTCATAATCGGCCTCACTTCCTTTTGACATTCTCGTATTTTGATCTGCCGGCATGCTTTTGTTGTTTTAGTGTAGCATATACTGCCATCATTAACAAGCAAAAATAACAGTTTTTAATTTGTACGTTTTTAATTTGTACTGCTGTAATTCATAATTTCAATCTTGTGTTTTTTGAAGCAATGATATAAGATAGTCCGGCAGCAAAAGAATACTATTTGGGCGACAAAAAGCAAAGGATTGAGAAATGAGAGAAACGACTTCACGTGTGCAAAATATGACAGAGGGAAAGCCGCTGCGGCTGATTCTGTTTTTTGCCCTGCCGCTCATGCTGGGAAATGCGTTTCAGCAGCTTTATACGCTCGTGGATACCATGGTGGTGGGGCAGGCGCTGGGGGTGACCGCACTGGCTGCGCTTGGCGCGGCTGACTGGCCGAACTGGATGTTTCTTGGTATCATCCAGGGTTTTGCACAGGGATTTTCAATTAAGATGGCGCATGATTTTGGTGCGAAGGATTATGAATCGCTGAGGCGAACGGTGGCACATACAGCAGTATTGGCGGCCGCATCTGCCCTGGTGCTGCTTTTTGCCGGGCAATGTCTCCTTCGCCCTTTACTCATCCTTTTGCAGACTCCCGACTCGGTGCAAAGCGGCGCGCTGCTTTACCTGCGGATTATGATAGCGGGGGTTCCGGTAGTGATGGCTTACAACGTCCTGGCTTCGGTCCTGCGTGCACTCGGCGACAGCAAAACTCCGCTATACGCCATGCTGCTGGCGGCAGGTATTAATATCGTGCTGGATCTGGTGTTTGTGCTCCTCTTCCACTGGGGAATCACGGGAGCGGCCGCCGCGACCATTTTCGCGCAGATCTGTTCGGGAGCTTTTTGCTTTCGCGCGATTCGCCGCATTGATTTTCTGTATCTGTCCCGGGCAGATTTTCGAATCAGCCGTTCTCTTTGTCTGTACCTGATAAAGCTGGGATTTCCCATGGCGTTTCAGAATGGAATCATCGCTGTCGGCGGCATGATCGTTCAGTTTGTGGTAAACGGATTTGGCGTTTTGTTCATAGCAGGATTTACGGCGACCAACAAGCTTTATGGAATGCTTGAAATCGCCGCTACCTCCTTTGGATACGCGATGGTGACCTATGTCGGGTAGAATCTCGGCGCCGGAAAAATCCGGCGCATCAGCCAGGGAATGCGCGCCGCGCTGATGACTGCGGTCGCTACGTCCATCGTGATCGGCGTGGCGATGCTGTTATTCGGCAAAATGATCCTGGGGCTGTTTCTTTCCGGTACAGCCGAAGAAGTGTCCACCGCACTGGGGATTGCATGCCATTACCTGTCCATCATGAGTATCTGCCTTCCGATTCTCTACATTCTCCATGTCACGCGCTCGGCACTGCAGGGCATGGGCGATACGCTGCTGCCGATGGTCTCCGGCATAGCGGAATTCGTCATGCGCACCGGCACCGCCATCGGGCTTCCCCTGCTGATCGGAGAAGCCGGCATCTTTTACGCGGAGGTGCTGGCCTGGCTGGGCGCCGACGTGATCCTGGTTGGCAGCTACTGTATCCGGATGCGGCAGCTGAAACAAGATTCTGTTGTATGAACAATGGCAGACACTTTAGTCCACCACATGAACAGAAATGCCGGCACAATCGTTTCTACCATCCGCACGATATCCGGGCTGTTCTCATAGCTGGCATTCGCCAGTTCTTCCAGTTGTTTCAGGAATTCCTTTACCTCAAACCAAGGACAGTTTCGGGGGTAATCCAATATATAGTGGTTTAACGTGCCAGAGGTTGCAATATGTAGTGTTTTTCAGAAAATTATCAGTACAATAAATTATCGAAGAAAACATTTTCACTACAAAATTATCGCGGCAAACAAAAAGCCCCCGGAGAGGGACTTCAAATCATGCGAATCAGTACATTTTCGAGGTATGCCGCAAAAAGAAAAAACCTGCGGAGATCTCCACAGGTTGAATCTTTGCATATTTTGTTTTTCGCCGGTAAAGCGGCTGTCTTTTGTTTCTTCTGCTATTATGCCATTGCGTAGATAAAATTTTTATTTAT
>JAJQBS010000094.1 GCA_021203145.1 Lachnospiraceae bacterium
CTACGGAGTAAATTTTCCGTAGTTAGTCCCAAAAAACACGGAGTTATCGTATAAGACTCCCCTTTGAGGTTGCCAAAGAGCAGCTTGATTTTGAAGAGGAAGAGCGGCTGCACCAGGAACTGGGAGAGATGCTGAAGCGGACGGATTTCGGGAGCTGCCATGAGAACGTGCCAAAACAGATTTTAAGGGAGCGGGAAGTAAACGGTGACGCCATCCGCCTTTATGATGAACTGCAAAAAGAGGTGCGGAAGGTCAGAAAGAAGCTGGAGACGGACCTGCTGCCATATCTGGAAAAGAAGCATGACCGGGAGGAAAAAGGGCTGCTGATCGGGAGAAAGATGGATCTGCACGCACTCTACCGACCGGATGGGAAGCTTTTTGAAAAGAAACAGCTTCCGGGGCAGGATAGCGATACGGTTATTGCGCTGCTCATTGATCTGTCCGGTTCCATGAGAGTGGGCGGCCGGATTGAGCAGGCACGTTTCGCGGCCCTTTGCCTATATGAGTTCTGCAAAGAAGCCGATATCCCTGTGGCTGTGTATGGCCATCATACCGGGCTTGTGCTTTGCGATGACAGGGAAATGCCCCGAAAAGAAACTGTGTGTCTGCGCTCCCTTGCAGAATTTGACTCCGTTGACGGGATGGATGCTTACCGCATTCTCGATGCAGAAGCGAAAGGTTCCAACCGGGACGGCGCTGCCATCCGCTTTATGGGGGAAGGAAAACGAATGAAGATCAGGACGCAGAACGGTAAAATTGTAGAATTAACAAATTTTGGTATAAGGGATGGTGGGATTAAGGATAACCACGGCGTGTGGGGTGTGGTAGGGCGTGAACCAGACCCGGTTTATCAGAGGGGTAAAGACTGGACGCTTGGCATATACGGAGACAAACTCACGGCATTCAGGATTTTGTCAATGATTTCGCAACATGAAGGCGATGAGCCATTTGCCATGCCACCGGAAGATACGGTCATGGATCTGTAGGAGATGTCTGACTTAAAAAAGATATACTTAGCGCGAGTTAGGAACTTGGAAAAGATAATAATATTTGCTATAATGAGACCCGCCAGAAGGAAAGGACGCCTGCGCCCGTTCTCTGGCGGGCCATCGATAGAATCAGCGGCCGTAAAGCACGGCTGCATTCTGGCAGGAAGGAAAATGGTGATGCTATGATAGATCTGGAAAGAAAAGCATACGGAGATCTTCTGGAATGGAAAAACCGTCCGGACCATGGCACTTTGGAAGTATCCGGTGCCAGACAGGTGGGTAAGACTTATCTTGTAAACAGATTCGCAGACCGGGAGTATAAAAATAAGGTTTATATCAATTTGCTGGATATGGGCGGAGAACTGTTTCTGGAGCATTATCAGGATATTCGCAGGGAGATGAAAGCAGGAAGTTTCACCGGAAATCCGATACAGGAGCTTTTAAGACGGTATCAGCCGGGATTTGTGGACGGGCCGGATACGATCGTGATCATTGATGAGATCCAGGAGTCTGCAGAGATTTATAACCGGATCCGTGAATTTACACGGAACTTAAAAAGCGATTTTATTGTGACTGGCAGCTATCTCGGACGGATCTTAAATAAGGAATTTCGGTATTCATCGGGCGACCTTGCATCTTTGGAGATTGCTACGCTTAGTTTTGAAGAATTTTTAAAAGCAGCCGGAAAAGAAGAATTATTTCAGTCCCTGGATATTTTCGGCGGCAGCGATGCCGCAGTATATGGTGAGTTGTCCGATTACTATCAGGCATACTGCCGGATTGGCGGGTATCCCGCTGTGGTGCTCCGTTATCTGAATGGCTCGTCAGTGGAAGAATGCAGGGAAGGGCTGGTTTCGATCATACGGCTCTTTACCAACGAAAGCCGCAGATACTTTGAGGATATCCTGGATTATGAAACTTATGGAAACCTGTTCTGCGGGATTGCGCGTGTGCTGGTAAAAGAAAAAAAGGGGCTTTCAGAGGACAGCTTCAGCGAGGAGCTTCAGGCAATCGTGGTAAAAGACTATTCCAGCAATGTTACGAAGGCTTCGGTAAACCGCGCCATGGACTGGCTGTTTAGTGTCGGAATCATTGGATTTGCCGGGAAGATTACGAACTGCGAAATCTTAAATTTCAAGGCAAAGGCACGCTGCTACTTCATGGATGTCGGACTTGCTTCCTATTTCTTAAGGCAGATTGGTTGTTCGGAAGCGGATATAGCGGGAACCGTCAGCGAAAACTTCGTCTATCTGGAAATCAGACGGCGGATGGGAAACCATGCAAGCCTTGCGTTTGAAATGCCGGCTTTCGCTACCTGGCAAAATGGCGAAGTGGATTTTTACACGAAATCCCTTATATCGGGGAAAACCTGTGCGATTGAAGTCAAAGCCGGGAAAAACAGCGGTAAGACTGCAATGGAGATCCTTGAAAAAGGGAAGGTGGACCATCTGCTCTTTGCCAAAGGTGGTACACATGGTGGGACAGCGGATAAGATTGATACCATCCCGATATACGGGATCTCGAAATATGACTTTTAACAGGATACAAAATACAAGATATGGCCAATAGAATTATTGACAGGCACAATATCTTGTAGTATACTGACCATGAATCATAATTTTTGCCGGAATATTCCCTCTGGCACGTAATCTTTTGTTCGGCGGCTGGCCGGATATGCTGCTTTCTGATAAGCAGCGGCTTTTGATAAATTTCATAACGTTTTATGCATGGCATCTAAAATTCAGAAAAGGATTTTAGGTGCCTTTTTATGTTGTTATGAAAAATCAGGGCTCAGCCAGGATCATAAGAAATGACCCTGCAATGGATTGCGGAACAGATGGGATGTGGGCATGAAAAAACTTCCGGGTAATCCGGACACACAGAAAAGGAGAATGAATTTATGAACAGTAGCTATGAAGAATTTCGAAACAGCGTTTTAAGGATGGTACAGGAATATTATGGAAATGAATCCTGGGTATCGGTGGATAAATTAAAAAAATTAAACAGACCGGATCAAGAAGGCCTGTCGATCCGCATAAAGGGCAAAAATGTATGTCCGGTTATCTATTTGAACGATTATTACGATGAGTGGAATTGCGGACGTAGCATCGAAGCAATCGTAGCGGATATCATCGCTCTTTACAATGAGCGCAGTAAGAATTTGCCTGAATTTGATAGGGAAGCATTCCATGACTATCAGAAGGTGGAAAGACATCTGTTGTGCAGGCTTGTCAATTATGAAAACAACAGGAGACTGCTGGAAGAATTACCCCATATAAAGTTCCATGATCTGGCACTTGTCTATTTCTACGCATCTGATGATATCACGGACTTCGAGAGGATGATTACTGTAAAAAATGATTTTCTTGAGATGTGGCATATCACAAAGGAACAGCTGCACCAGAGAGCATTACAAAATACCAGAAACAGGATGAATTTCCAGCTTACTTCAATAAAATCGGTGCTCGAGGATTTGATTTCAATGAAACCGGAAGTTTCGCATGAATCAGAAGATTCTAATTCTATCTGGTCTGCCTGCAGATAAAAGGAAAGAGTAATGCCAAAACCGCAGAAAAAAGTCTCACAGATGCCGGGTTTCAGGTTGGAATTGAATAAAAAACGAATCAATGGGACATATCAAGGCAGTATTATGCAGATGGTGAATCTGCACCTGGCGGAATAATCTCAGAGGATAGCTGGAAAAGCACTTTTGGACAATTGTGCTCATAGAATAAAGAAAAACCGCAGTTTTTCGGATCTGAGGTGCTTTTTTGAAAACATTTAAAAAGCCGTTATCCCCGGAAGAAGAGAAGGAATATCTCGCGCGATACCAGAAGGGGGATAAGGCAGCCAGGGATCTGCTGATCGAGCACAATCTGAGACTGGTGGCGCACGTGGCGAAAAAGTATCAGTCGCCCGAGTTGGACCCGGATGATCTGGTTTCGATCGGGATCATCGGACTCATCAAGGCTGTGATGACCTTCGACTGTGAGAAAAATTCAAGACTCGGGACGTATGCGGCGCGATGTATTGAAAATGAACTCCTGATGATGCTCCGCTCCCGAAAGAAGCTGACGCACGAGGTTTCCATGTACGAGAAAATCGGCACGGATCAGGACGGCAGGGAGCTGCGGCTGATGGATGTCCTTGAAAGCGACCCGGTCGATGTGATCGGAAATCTTGAAACACAAAAAAATATCAGGCGGATGCAGGACTGCCTGGGGTGGGTGCTGAATGAGCGGGAACGGCAGGTGATCGTGGAACGATATGGCCTGAATGGCCAAAAGGAGAGGACTCAGCGAGAGATCGCCGCGTCACTTGGCATCAGCCGGTCCTACGTGTCACGACTGGAAAAACGGGCGCTGGAGAAGCTGCGGGAAGAGCTGGAGCTGCCTGCAGGCAGGTAGTTGGCAGCTGTTTTTCGAGTGTATTCCGAAACAGGCAGTGAAACCGCAGGAGTGTGGCAGACGTACTTCCATTGTCTGGTATTTGTGAGTAAAGCTCACTATGAAAGCTCATTATTAAAACGCGGGGCGCAGCGGATATACCGTAAAATGCAAAAAAAGACGGGATTCCCAGTGCGGCAGATTGAAAAGTATGATCTGCGGCCAGGTCGGGAATTCCGTCTTTATCCCAATTCACTCTTATTCTCTGAATTCAAATAATTTGGCAATCGGGATTTCCAGAACATCAGAGATATCAAACAGAAGCTCCAGAGAAACTGAAGTGGGCATATTAGGAGCCTCGATATTGCTCAGGTGTGTGCGGCTCACATTAATCGCCTCCGCCAGCTGTAATTGCGTCATCCCATTTAGCTTGCGATAATACGCAATGGTCAGGCCAAGCTGACGGTACTGCTTTTTCCGTTTTTCTGATAAGGCTGCCATAGCATTTCCTCCTTTGTTTAGATTTTTATAGTTTAATTCTTTATCGGAAAAACATAAACAATATGCATATGGATAAAAGCATGTTAATACAATGCAACAAGCCGGAGTGGTTTTATTGCAATAAAATCCGGCTGTGTTTTTGTCCTGCTTTTGATTGCAGTCGTGGGCGAAAATGTGGCCGACTGACGTTCCAATAAATACGAGAAATGGGGGCAGGGGAAAAAGCGTTCCCCTGCCCGATCAGAAGTTTTATCCTTTGTGTTTTGCGCTGAGCCTTATTCTGCCCTGCATTCTGCCTTTAGTTCTGTGTCTGGTGTTTCTTTCCCGCCATATATGGATCCTGCACGGTGGTGCGCAGTACGACGCTGATCCGCTTGTAAAGAATCATGGTCGGCACGGAGATGCAGATCCCCTTGATCAGGTTCAGCGGAGCCACACAGAAGATCACGAATGTGGTCACATTGGTCACGGACGCATGAACCGCGCTGCCCATCCCGATGATGGATTCAAGCGGCATCCCATAGAGGCTTGCAAAGGCCGGAAGCAGATAAACCGCGTTGAACATGGTGCCAAATACAACGAGCACGACAGTACCTGCCACCAGGCCGGCGACTGCCATCACGCGTGTTTTTTTCAGGTGATAGATCACCGCCGCCGGTACGACGAAGGAGCATCCGACTACGAAATTCGCCAGATCTCCGACAAATGCGGTGGAGGTGCCCTTGATGATCAGCTTCAGCAGAATCTTGACCAACTCGATAATCACGCCGCCCACAGGCCCCAGGCAGAAGGCTCCGATCATGACCGGAATTTCGCTGAAATCCAGCTTGTAGAAGCTTGGGGCAATCGCGATCAGCGGAAAGTCCAGAATGTGCAGTATCATGGCGATCGCGCCGAGCATGCCGCAGATCGTGATGTACCGGGGCTTGCTCACCTGTGCGATGTTTTTCTTAAGCACGGTAGCCTCCAGACCCCATGAGAGGCCGATGATTGCCGCAATCACGACGGCGCATACGCCTACGAACTGCAAATTTTCCGTAATTGTCTGTAATAATCCTGTTCCCATTTTGTTCTCCTTTTCTTAAATTGAAATTTTCGTGATGGCCGTCCCTCTTTCAAGCCCAATCCTTTTTCGATGCTGTGGGTAAGGGAGTGCATCATCTTCATTTAAGGAAAAGGCTCTTCCTGGTGCAGCGCAGAAACGGCGTACTGTCGTTTCTGCCAGAAAACGTGCGGATCTCCATGAATCCTTATGCGGTTCAGGCGCATAAAAAAACGGGATTAAACGAGGGAACTTCCGGAATCCTGTGGAATCCTTATGGATAAACCCTTCGCAAATCTCCGTGGCCAATTCGCACGATCAAAAACTGCCGCGCTGCATTCTTCTCTCATCCAGACTATACTGTCGGTTCCGGAATCTGCCCTGTGGACATCACCGGATCAGCCGCTTTCGCGGGTCGCGGACTATACCGCCGGTGGGGAATTCTTTCCAGTCACCCCGCCCCGAAGAACCATTCTTAAACTGTCTGCTATGATAACACATTTTTTCCCTGATGGCAAGTAGAATTTTAAAAATAATTGAATAGATCTTATGATCAGGCGCATATATTTGTTCCAAGGAAATTCTGAGCGTGTCGCCATGAAAAAAATATTCATATGGATCCTGGCCTTATCTTTGGGCCTGCATATTTTTGAATCCCCTGTCCTTTCCCTGGCTGCGGAGCCGGAGATTGAGACGCCGCACGCGGTCGTGATGGAGGTTTCGACCGGCACGGTCCTGTTTGAAAAAAATGCGGACGAGGGCGTGCACCCCGCCAGCGTGATTAAAATTATGACGATTCTTCTTATCTTTGAGGCGATCGCAAAGGGCGAGATCAGCCTGACAGATGAAGTCATGACGAGCGCTTACGCGAAATCCATGGGCGGGTCACAGGTCTACCTGGAGACCGGGGAGACGCAGACGGTGGAGACCCTGCTGAAATGCATTATCATCGCGTCGGGAAATGACGCGGCGGTCGCAATGGCGGAAGCGATTGCCGGCACGGAGGAAGCGTTTGTCGAACAGATGAACGAAAAGGCAGCCGCACTTGGAATGGAAAATACGCATTTTGTGGATTGCTGCGGCCTGACGGAAGCTTCAGAGCATTACACTTCGGCGCGTGATGTGGCGATCATGTCGCGGGAGCTTTTGTACAATTATCCCGAGGTGACGGAGTATTCTGATATCTGGATGGAGGATATCACCCATGTGACCGCGCAGGGCAGCAGCGTCTTCACGCTGACAAATACCAATAAGCTGCTCCGCGCTTATGAAGGCTGCGATGGCCTGAAGACCGGGAGTACCAGCTACGCAAAGTATTGCCTGAGCGCGACTGCAAAAAGAGACGGCATTCGCCTGATCAGCGTCATTTTGACTGCACCAGACACAAAGACCCGCTTTGCAGAGGCGGCGCAGCTGCTGAATTATGGTTTCGCGAGCTGTTCGATGTATTATGATGAAGAGGCTCCTGCAACCCTGGAAATATCAGTAAAAGGAACCATTCAGGGAAAATTTACCGTATGCCTGGACGGAGAATTTTCTTACCTGAGTACCACCGGGGAGGATTTTTCCCTGATCGAAAAGCACTTCGAATGGGAGGAGGAGATTACGGCTCCCCTGGAAAAGGGAGATCAGGTCGGGGAGTATGTGTACACGCTCGATGGCAACAGGATTGGAAGCGTACCGGTCGTCATGGCGGAGGACGCCCCGAAGGCTGGGTACCTGGACTATCTCAATCTGGCATGGGAGAGATGGGCCGGATAATTTTTTTAAATGATTTGCTTATAATTGGGAATATGTTATAATAGAGGCCGCGCAACAAAGAATCGCTTCGCGATTGGCACAGCTTTCGTCCATATTCGCTCTGCGTGTACGGACAATGAATGGGAGCCGCATGGCAATTACTGTGGGATGCCGAAGGGCATGGCTCTGCCTGACACCTGATGACGAAAGGACAGTTGGAAGGATGACCGATTTTAAAGTCACAAAATACCGAATACGCGTGGAGAATGGGAAGCGGGGTCCGGATACCCCGTATTCCGCTGTTTTCTTATCGGATCTCCACAATGCGTCCTATGGAGAGGATAATAGCAGACTGCTCTCAGAAATCCGAAACGCAGATCCGCAGCTGGTGTTTGCCGCGGGGGATATGCTTACCTCCTCAAAGGAGCCGCAGATGGACGCCGCAATCGCGCTGATGAATGAACTGACCAGAAAATATCCGGTCTACTATGTGAATGGCAACCATGAGAGCCGCATGAGGGAAAATACAGAGGATTTTCAGGAGAACTACGAGAAATATGTCTCAGCGATCCGAAGCTATGGAGTGCATCTCCTGGAGAATTCCGCCGAAAGACTGGAAATACGCCATATGCCGCTTTGCGTCTGGGGGCTGGAGCTTCCGCTTGCGTACTATGGACATCTCGGTTCCCAGGAGCTGACTGCGGACAAGGTGGAGGAGTTCCTTGGGAAGCCTTCAGATGACTGCTATCAGATCCTGCTTTCTCACAACCCCTGCTTTTTTGACGCGTACGCCTCCTGGGGCGCCGACCTGACGCTTTCCGGTCACCTGCACGGCGGGATCATACGGCTGCCCCTGCTGGGCGGTGTGATCAGCCCACAGATGCGGCTGTTTCCAAAGTATGACAGGGGACTATTTTCCCAGGAAGGAAAGAAACTGATCGTGAGCGCGGGGCTGGGCAGCCATACGGTCAACATTCGTATAAACAATCCGCCAGAGCTGATTGTTCTGGATTTTGTGTAAGGACAGCAGGAACTCCTGTAATTACGGGAATTCCTGAAACTACAGGAAACCCTGAGATTACAGGAATTCCTGAAATTACAGGAAACCCTGAAACTACAGAAACCCCTGAGATTAAGAAAGGAAACCACATGGAAATTCCGGTCAAGCTGGAGAAGTTCGAAGGGCCTCTGGATCTGCTCCTGCATCTGATAGAAAAGAATAAGGTGAGCATCTATGATATTCCGATCGCACTGATCACGGATCAGTATATGGAATATGTGGCGGGGCTTTCTGGTGAGACGCTGGATGTGATGAGCGAGTTCCTTGTCATGGCGGCCACGTTGCTCGACATCAAGTCCCGTATGCTGCTGCCGGCCGGGGAAAAGGATGAGGATGAGGAGGCAGACCCGCGCGAGGAGCTAGTTCAGAAGCTTTTGGAATATAAGATGTACAAGTACATGTCGGGCGAGCTGCGGGACTGCATGGAGGACGCCGCCGGACATTATTATAAAGAGCCGTCGATTCCACCGGAGGTGGAGACCTACCGGGAGCCGGTCGATGTGGACACGCTCCTGGGTGATCTGACACTCCAGAGGCTGTACGCGGTATTCCGGGACATCATGAAACGCCAGGAGAACCGCATAGATCCGGTTCGCAGCCGATTTGGCCGCCTGAAAAAGGAAGAGGTCAATCTGGGCGAGACCATGCGCTTTGTCAGCCGGTACATATTTGAAAAGAAAAACTGCATGTTTTACGAAATCCTGTCGCTGCGCCCGGGGAAGCAATACAAGATCGTCACCTTCCTGACCCTGCTGGAGCTGATGAAGGAGGGGCAGGTGGAAGTAGAACAGCCGGAGACGTTTTCTGACATCCGCCTGTCCTGGACCGGCAGCGGGGAGGAGAATGACATCGGTGAGATAGCCGGAGAATATGAATAATACAAGGGAATACGAGGGGCGTTTGAAACAAGGAGAAATCACAGGGTGAGGATTTTATAATGGACAGAAGGAGAGCGGAAGCCGCGCTCGAGGCGATTCTTTTTGCGGTGGGAGATTCCGTAGAGATGACAAAGCTGGCGGCGGCCATCGAACAGGATGTGGAGACGACAAAGAAGCTGCTCGGCCATATGGCGGAACGCTACCGGGAGGAGGACCGCGGGATCGAGCTGACGGAGCTGGACGGTGCATGGCAGCTTTGTACGAAAAAAGATCTTTATGAATATCTGATCCGCATCGCGAGCCAGCCGCGCAAGGCCGTGCTCACGGATGTGGTAATGGAAACGCTTTCCATCATCGCGTACAAGCAGCCGGTCACAAAGCTGGAGATTGAAAAGATACGCGGCGTGAAGAGTGATCACGCGGTCAACCGCCTGGTCGAATATAATCTGATCAGAGAGGTGGGACGCCTGGACGCTCCCGGACGGCCGATCCTGTTTGGCACGACAGAAGAGTTCCTGCGGCATTTCGGCCTGCGTTCCCTGGACGATCTGCCGGAGATGGATGTTGTACAGATGGAAGACTTCAAGGCCGAGGCGGAGGAAGAGGTCGAGGCAAAGGTAGACGTTTAGAATTTTAAGAACGAAATCCTGCGCAAAAGGGCAGAAATTTGAGGCTCCGGTTTCTCCTGGGCAAGGGCGTATGGAATGAATCGCCGGATTCGGACATAGAATTAGGAAGAAGCGCGTTAGACGGGGTGAGTTTTTGCAGGAGAAATCCACAACGCGTCTGAACCGCACGATTCTTCCGGCATTCTTGTTTCTTGCCAGCGCACTCCTTGCCGGAAGCGCGATTCCCGGCCTGCTCGATATGGGGAGCGGCAGCTACGCGAGCCTTGCGAGTCTGTACAGTCTGCAGGTATATGAGAGAACTTCTCTGAACGTCCGGGAACTGTTCGTATACGTTGCCACCGTTCGGATGCGCACCCTGCTGATCCTCTGGCTGAGCAGCTTTACGACCGTAGGACTCTTATTCCACCTGGGATATGGCTGGTGGCTGATCGCGTCCGGCGCGATGCTGCTGTCGCTGTTCGGACTGCGCAGCGGATTTGACGGTATCAAAAGCTTTGCCTGCTGCCTGTTCCCACAGTGGATTCTCTATGGAGCCCTCTGGAAAAGGGAGACTGCTGCCTGGCTACGCAGACAGGCCGGGCATTCCGGCAGCACTGGTTTTTCCCGCAGGGGGAAGACCCTTCTCCCGGCTCTGGCAGAAGATGTTTTCGAGTTTCTGCAGCTGGCGGCCATCTGCCTTTGCGGCTGTGCCTGCGAAGCCTTTCTGGGGACCTGGACGCTGAAGCTGTATCTGCAGCTATAGAAATCATCATGCCGCGAAAACCGGAACATTGATTTAAAAATCTTTGGAGGGAGAAAACGATGTTTGGAAGAAAACGAAAGACAGAGCAGCCGCCGCAGCCGGTCACGGAGCGGAAGCCCTATGACCCGGCTGTTTATAAGGCGGTGCTGAAATGCAGTATCTGTAACGGGGAGCAGGTGGCCGGCTTCAAAAACCGGCAGACCGGGAAGTTTGAGGAGGTCGCGTTTATCAGAAACGACAGAGAGCTGGACGAGTTTATGCGGCTGTACGGACTGGACCGTATTGATAAAGAATATTGAAGAGGCCGATCGCAATGCCACTGGGGAACTGTACCGGTATTACTTGCGCAGCCTCGCGCCTGGCGCAAAGTAAAACGACTTACGTCGTTTAGTATAGATAATGGGCAGACCACAGAGGGATCCTGTGCCGTCGGCCTGGCGACGAAATGGAGATTATCATGGAACACAGCGAGATCTTAAAAATATACGGCACCGATTACCGCGAGATGACATTGGAGCTTCTGAACCGGGCAGATCTGCGCGGGCTTTTGCCTGAAAAGAAGAGCTGCCGTATTGGCATAAAGCCAAATCTGGTTTCCGCGACGCCTGCGTCTTACGGCGCGACGACGCATCCGGAGATTGTTTCCGGGATCGTGGAATATCTGCAGCGGTACGGCTATCAGAATCTGGTAATTGCCGAGGGATCCTGGGTAGGAGACGCGACCGCCCGGTCGGCGCAGGTATGCGGCTATGACAAGCTGGCCCTCCGATACGGTGTGGAATTTCTGGATACACAGAAGGACGCATCTTTTGAAAAAGACTGCGCCGGGCTGAAGCTGAACCTGTGCAGATGTGTGAGGGATTTTGATTTCCTGATCAACGTGCCGGTACTCAAGGGGCACTGCCAGACCAGGATCACCTGTGCGCTAAAAAATATGAAGGGGCTGATCCCGAACCGGGAAAAACGCCGCTTTCACTCGATGGGGCTGCATAAGCCGATCGCGCATCTGAACGCGGGCATCCGGCAGGATTTTATTGTGGTGGATCATATCTGCGGAGATCTGGATTTCGAGGACGGCGGAAACCCGGTCGTGCGTAATTGCATAATGGCCGCGCGCGACCCGGTGCTTGTGGATGCCCATGTCTGCCAGCTGCTGCACTATACAGTGGAAGACGTTCCCTATATTCGCCTCGCGGAGAATCTCGGGATCGGCTGTGCCGATGTGAGTCAGGCGAAAATCACTGTCTGCGGCCAGGCGCCCGGCCAGGACGAGCTTCCCAGAGAGCATAAGATCGTGGAACTCGCCGATGCCGTGAGTGAAGTCGACTCCTGCAGCGCCTGCTATGGGTATCTGATTCCGGCGCTGGAAATGCTCCGCCAGGAAGGCCTGCTGGAAAAGCTTGACGAAAAAATCTGCATTGGCCAGGGATATCAGGGAAAGACGGGCAGACTCGGAATCGGCCGCTGCACCTCCGGCTTTACCTGCAGCCTGAAGGGCTGTCCGCCGACCGAGGGGCAGATTTATGAGTTCCTGAAAAACTATTTACAACATCTTGTACTTTGAAAAACTCCTTTAACGAAATCTTGCAAACCCGCTCAAATGCAACATTTTCGTTTGGTTTTTCAGAAAACCCCCGGTTGATTTTGGTGGAGAATCTGCGTATAATAGCTGTCACATCCGCCAAAAAAGTTGCTGTGAAAATATAAAAATATGTAATATGTTACGGCTTTATGCAGAGCCCCTGGGGGAGGGGGCATCGCCGTTATGGTCAGGAAGGGAAGGCCAGGCCAGGCTGCATTTTTGCGGAAAGGGGAGAATTTATATTCGAAGGTTGAGGTCTGCAAATGAGTCTGGAGTTACCGTTATTTATTGATTATCTGAAGGAACAGAAGAATGCGTCTTCGAGCACAGTCGATTCCTATCAGAGAGATCTGCGGAGGCTGGAATCCTATCTGGCTGACTGCGGCGTAGAAGAAGTACAGAATGTCACAGCGACTACACTGAATTCTTACATATTATACCTTGAAAAGCAGGGGCTGTCCACTGCGACAGTATCCCGCAGTGTCTCATCGATGAAGGCTTTTTTTCACTTTGTTTATCGGAAACACAAAATCGAGGATGATCCTACTGAAGAAATAAAAGCACCCCATATTGACAAAAAGATGCCCGGTATCCTGAGCATTGAGGAGACAGAGCGCCTTCTTGCACAGCCATCCGGAGACTCTCCGAAGGAGCTGCGCGACCGGGCGATGCTTGAGCTGCTGTACGCGACCGGCATGCGGGTCTCCGAGCTCGTTTCGCTTACAGTGGATGCAGTCTGCCTGAATCTGAATTATGTTCTGTGCCGTGACGGAGGAAAAGAGCGCGTGATCCCCTTTGGAGATCAGGCGAAAAACGCGGTCCTCCGCTATCAGAGGGAAGGCAGGGAGGCTCTTTTGAAAGGAGCGTCCAGCGATCTTTTGTTTGTAAATTGTTCCGGAAAGCCGATGAGCCGCCAGGGCTTCTGGAAGGTACTGAAATCCTACGCGGCAAAAGCCGGCATATCCTCCGACATCACACCGCAGACCATCCGCCATTCCTTTGCGGCGCATATGCTGCAGAATGGAGCCCCGGTAAAGTCTGTCCAGGAGATGCTGGGGCATTCGGATATTTCTACGACCCAGGCGTATCTGAACCTTGGACTGGACAATGCACAGCGCGTGTACCACGCGTCCCATCCGAGGGGATGATCTTGTAATTGATTTCGCTGAACTGATGGCGGATATTCCAGTTGAAGAATGAAATAACGCCTTTTGCTTGGACGAAATAAAATAGCAATCATATCCGCACCGCTTTTTGGCTGCTTTAGCAGATGAGAAACGGTGCTTTTTTCAGCCGTTTTTTCTTCATACAGGCATTGTCTGCCGCCGGTCTCATGGGCTATGCGGCTGTTTCGGACAGATATTGACATTTGCAGAATACGATTGTCGGATACCCGGGTAATATTACAATTTTTTCAGGCAATACTAACAATTATGAGGGAAACCTCATATTCTGTAATGAACCTGTTTTAGAAAGGAGCTATTATGTCAGATCGAAATAGTCAGAGCTGCGGATGCATGGACGGCCAGAATCAGTGGGTCAACAGCGTTTATCGCCATCTGTCAGAGGCGAACGCGCCGCTTGCGATGCTTTATGTGCCTTATCAGGGCTGGGAAACGCCCTATGATCCGTGCACGGCTCTTAAAGTAGGAACTGTTTTCCAAAGCCTTTGCAAACCGTTTTGCGGGAAAGGAGGAAAATGCTGGTGAACAGAGATGGGTATATGGTTGGAAATGGCAGAGCCGCCCATGGCGGCCGTGCGCCACAGGGCCGGATGATGCCGGAGCAGAGAGGCATGTCGGATTCCTACAACACAAATTGTGGCTGCGGCACACAGGAACGCGCCGGATTTGCGGACGGCAGGGAATTTCCGGAAATTCCTGCCGAAAACCAGATGCAGCTTCTGAAGTATATTGATGAAGTAAGCTTCTGCGCGTATGACCTGATGCTGTATCTGGACACTCATCCGGAAGAGGAGGAGGCCATGGCACGCTTTGGCCAGTACAACCGGCAGCGTGACAGGGCAGTTCAGATTTATGAAGAAAAATATGGCCCTCTGAGATTTGGGTATCCTCACGGCGGCCGGTTCGAGAGTGCAAAGTGGGTCGGCCAGGAGTGGCCGTGGGAAGGAGGCGAATGCTGAATGTGGTATTATGAGAAAAGATTAGAGTATCCGGTGAAAATCAAAACACCGAATGCGAAGCTCGCACAGGTGATATTAAGTCAATATGGCGGCCCGGACGGTGAAATGGGCGCTTCCATGCGCTATCTCTCCCAGAGATACACTTCTCCGAACGGCACAGTATCCGCAGTACTGACGGATGTCGGGACGGAGGAGCTCGCACATCTTGAGATTGTGGCGACGATTATCCATCAGCTCACGCGCGGACTTTCTCCGGAAGAGATTGAGAAAGAAGGATTTGCCCCCTATTACGCAGATCACACGGTCGGCATCTGGCCGCAGGCAGCCGGGGGCGCGCCTTTCTGCGCGACGGAATTCCAGTCTACGGGCGATCCGGTCACAGATCTCGGCGAAGACCTCGCGGCGGAGATGAAAGCCCGCACCACCTATGACAACATTTTGCGCCTGGTCAAGGATCCTGACGTCGTAGACCCGATCCGTTTTTTGCGGGCGAGAGAAGTCGTGCATTTCCAGCGCTTTGGCGAAGCATTGAGAAGTGTACAGGAGCAGCTTGACGCGAGAAACTTCTACACGTTCAATCCGGGCTTCGATGCTCCGGCGGCCTGCTTCGCACCGGAAAATAATTAGACAGAGTCAAGCGCAAGAAAAAAATAAGGAAGGGAGACAACCGGACAGTGAAACTGGCCAGTTGCCTCCCATTTTTTGTTGCCTGGCAGAGTTGATTTACCCGCAAATTTATGTATAATGTTCGTAGGGGAGAGACGGAGCGAAGCAGCCTGCTTCAGGATGGATATATTTATAAAGGGGAGTTTATGGCGGCTGATACAGATTCAGACGAAACTGAGTTAGATGCAGGGAAGGAGCGTGCAGATCATGGTTGATAATGGTATGAAAAAGAAGCTTCCGATTGGGATTGAAGATTTTGTGGAAATCCGAACAGAAGATTTCTATTATGTAGACAAGACTGCGATGATTCGGGATTTATTGAATGCCTGGGGAAAAGTGAATCTTTTTACGCGTCCACGACGTTTTGGGAAATCCCTGAATATGAGTATGCTGAAAGCATTTTTGGAAATTGGATGTGACAGTACGCTCTTTGAAGGACTTGAAATTTCGAAAGAGACACAGCTTTGTGAAAAATATATGGGAAAATTCCCGGTTATTTCGATTAGTTTAAAGAGTGTAGATGGCGCCGATTATGAAAACGCAAGGTCAGATTTGTGTTCTGAGATTGGAAGGGAAGCACTCAGATTCAATTTTCTTTTGGAAAGTGGCCGCCTTACGGAAACTGAAAAGGGGATGTATAAGAAACTTGTGAATGTTGACCCGGAGCACCCGGATTATTTCAAAATGTCGGATGATGTCATAAAAGGAAGCTTAAGTGTGCTTTCCAGCTTGTTACAGAAGCATTTTGGAAAAAAGGTGATTATTTTAATTGATGAATATGATGTCCCACTGGCAAAAGCGAGCGAAGGAAACTATTATCCTCAGATGGTGAAGCTTATCCGGGGCATGTTTGATAAGGCGTTAAAATCTAATGAGAGCCTTTATTTTGCTGTGCTGACGGGATGCCTTCGTGTGGCGAAAGAAAGTATTTTTACCGGTTTAAATAATCCCAATATCCTGTCCATTACTACGGTGCGTTTTGATGAATATTATGGATTCACGGATGGGGAAGTCAGGGGGGTTCTTCATTATTACGGGCTCGATAATAAGTATGATGCCGTAAAGGAATGGTATGACGGATATCGTTTCGGCAATATGGATGTATATTGTCCATGGGATGTTATCAGTTACTGCTATGAATTGACCGGTAACCCTGATGCGCGCCCCAAAGATTATTGGTCCAACACGAGCGGAAACGATGCGGTACGCCAATTAATTGAAAAATCAGGTAATGAGCAGACAAAGAGTGAGATTGAGGCATTGGTAGCGGGGGAAACGATTTCGAAGGAAATCCATGAAGATTTAACGTATAATCAGATTTATGATACGATTGACAATATATGGAGCGTGTTGTTTGCAACGGGCTATTTGACGCAGCGCGGGACAGCGGATGAAGACATTTATCAGCTCGCAATTCCAAACAGGGAGATAAGGAAAATTTTTACCAGGCAGATAACCGCGTACTTTAACAACATGGTCAGGACGAACAGCAAACGGTTTGAGGAATTCTGTGAAGCGTTAAAGACCGGCGATGCGGAAAAAACGGAAAAGCTGCTTACATCCTACCTTTATGATTCAATTACGGTCAGGGACTCAACTGTACAGAAAGATAAGAAGGAAATCCTCTACCATGGCCTGATGATCGGGATTCTTGCCAATGTAGATAACTGGAAAGCGAAAACGAATGCTGACAGCGGCGATGGATATTGTGACGTGAAGGTCGAGATTGCAAAGGAAAGTATTGGCATGATCATTGAGTTTAAGTATGCAGATAATGCGCGTCTCACAGAAGGATGCAAAGACGCGATTGCCCAGATCGAAAGAATGGATTATACGCGTGAACTGAAACTTCAGGGATATCATACAATTTACAAATACGGTATCGCCTGCTTTAAGAAGAAGTGCAAGGTTGTGTGTGAGAAAGATAATTATGTCCTGGATGAATGATAGTAAATGTCAGCTACGGATTTTGCAGGGATGCATCCAAAGAGGGACTGCATCGCTCCCACGCGGTTCTGGTTGTTATTAACGAGCTTGACGTTTACCTTGCGCTCCTGGAGATGAAGATGTCCTCTATTTTTCGGTCATAATACTTATCTGTAATATCAAGACCGTCCATCTGGCGTTCCAGCCGTGCTTTTGTTCCCAATGCCTGCCGCAGTTGCGCCTGTAATCCTTCAATCTGCTTTTCCATGTCAGTCGTATCAACAGTAGAGCCAATCTTTTCTTTAATTGCTTCTGCAAATTGGGGATTATTATCGCAGAAATAATCTCCGCCACCATGGGTTCATCTCAGTCTGCTCAATATTGGTTCATTCCTTTCCCACAACAGGGACATTTCAGGATGCCACTCGCCCATATGCGAAACTGTGTCCCTCGCAGGGGCTTCACCCGATAACCGACAGAAATGATAACATCGAGATTATAATACTCGATATTCCTGGACACCTGTCGGCCGTCCTCCATTTGAACTGCTGCAAATTTTGCAACAGTTGCCTCTGGCCGCAGGCAGCCGGGGGCACGCCTTTCTGCGCGACGGAATTCCAGTCTACGGGCGATCCGGTCACGGATCTCGGCGAGGATCTCGCGGCGGAGATGAAAGCCCGCACCACCTATGACAATATTTTGCGCCTGGTCAAGGATCCTGACGTCGTAGACCCGATCCGCTTTTTGCGGGCGAGAGAAGTCGTGCATTTCCAGCGCTTTGGCGAAGCATTGAGAAGTGGGCAGGAGCAGCTTGACGCGAGGAACTTCTACGCGTTCAATCCGGGATTCGACGCTCCGGCGGCCTGCTTCGCGTAGGAAAATAATTAGACAGAGAGGAAATGAGCCGCCCGTCAGGGCGGTCCGGCGGCGGTTTTCCCGCATGGAAGCCTGCCTTGTCCCGCGCCGCTTAAAAAATAAGTGGTCAGGCGGCAGTCTGGCGCATGCCCGCCAGGGCGGCTGCAGTGAAAAATACGCAAAAAACGCTACCTGAAAATCATCGGTAGCGGACACGAAACCCTATATGCAGGCAGAGGATTTTTGCTCAGGATACTCCCTTAGTACGGCACTAAGGGAGTAGTTTTTTTCTTTGAAAAATACTGTATAATGTCTTAGCAAGCATGAATTTTACATCACAATAGTTAGTCTGTCAAGATATGCAGAGAAAATTACCTGATTTTCACCAATCCAGAGTAAACTATATCTTTGCATATATACATAACAACAAATAGAACTTTTTATAACAGTGGTCAAATTCGTGGTCAGAATCTGGCCACTTCTCTATCCGACAGGGAAGTCCCCCGAACTTTCCTGTCAGATAAAAGTCCTCCGGGCTATC
Source organism: Lachnospiraceae bacterium (assembly GCA_021203145.1). Lineage (GTDB taxonomy): Bacteria > Bacillota > Clostridia > Lachnospirales > Lachnospiraceae > Choladousia. The sequence goes on from JAJQBS010000094.1 coordinate 18,681, forward strand.
CATTTAAGTTTTGACCACGATTTCAGAAAGGACAAGGTAAAAGAATAAGGTATTGACGGAGATTCCCATATGGCTGCTGATCTCCTGATATGTCTAGCCCCGTGCTGTCAGCATGGCGATGGCGAATTCCGTCGTCGTCAGGTTATCCGCCACATCATGCCCGGTATCCGGGTTGTGAACCTTCCGCCATCCGCTGGAGAAGCTGTATGTAATGTTGATGATCTGCCTGAATTCCTTTGGCCAGTTCTTTTTCAGTGTGGCTTCCAGAACGCCGCCGAGCAGCCCGTGATGCTCTCCGAACGCTTCGATCAGGCCGTCCGGTCTTGCAATCTCCCACGCAAGCAGCATCTGCTCTTTCGCTTTTTCTGATTCTTTCAGTACCACGTAATCCATGACGGCTACCAGCCGGAGATATATGGTGGGAATCGGGTAAACCGGTTGTTGGAATGCCAGCGCCATTTCCACGTTTCCAATGCTCCGCTCATACTGCCCCTGCAAGTAGGCGTAATGTGCCTGCACATAGCAGGAGAAAAATCGCAGACCGGGCGGCAAAAGCATAAGGTTCGCCGGTTCAAACGCAAGGTCGCTTTTCAATGGGAGATGAAGCAGCACAGCCGCCGTGGCGGAGACAAAGGCGGACATGGCTTTTATCTCCTGTGGTGCATCGGCATCATGATTAACTTCGGTGAAAGTCCTTTCCATTTCAGACAGCGCATGTCTGGCGAGACGGATATTGTCCGTCGCAAGGTTCGCATAGGCATAGACAAGGCAGGCGGACAGGCGGAGCACCGTGTCTTCGCTTGCCAGATATGGTTCCATCCCCTTCGCGGCTTCCTCCGGATGGCCGCTGAAATAATAATACTCACCCATAGCGATGTCTCGCTCTTTTTCATCCTCTATTGCCTGGACAGCTTCAAGACAGTGGCCGGGGATAAAGGAACTGTTAATTAACGGAAGAAGGATATGGCGTTTCGTATTTGTCGGATTGGCGTCTCCTTCCCCTTCTGTATTTGCGGTTGCCCGCAGGTCGTCAGTTT
>JAJQBS010000037.1 GCA_021203145.1 Lachnospiraceae bacterium
AGTTCAGCAGGAAGGTACCGCCATCCACCAGCTCCTGTACCATGTTGTACTTGCGCACATAGGACGGATTGTGGCAGGCCACGAAATTCGCCTTGTGGATCAGGTAGGTAGACTTGATCGGCTTCTCGCCGAAGCGAAGGTGGGACATCGTCACGCCGCCGGACTTCTTGGAATCATAATCAAAATATGCCTGTGCATACATGTCGGTATTGTCGCCGATGATCTTGATGGAGTTCTTGTTTGCGCCAACGGTACCGTCCGCGCCAAGACCCCAGAACTTGCAGTTCGTCGTCCCCTCGGGAGTCGTCACCAGTGCCTCGCCGAGCGGCAGGGAAAGGTTCGTTACATCATCATTGATACCGATCGTAAATCTCTTCTTCTCAGTATTTTTGTAAACAGCTACGATCTGTGCCGGAGTCGTGTCCTTGGAACCAAGGCCATAGCGTCCTGTGTAGACCGGAGTATCGTTGAATCTGCTGCCCTTCAGAGCTGCTACAACATCAAGATACAGCGGCTCGCCTAAGGAACCCGGCTCCTTCGTACGGTCAAGAACAGAGATCTGCTTCACGGTCTCCGGAATCGCCTCGATCAGAGCATCCGCGCAGAACGGACGATACAGACGAACCTTGACAACGCCGACCTTCTCACCTGCCGCGCGCAGATAGTTGATCGTCTCCTCGATCGTATCACATACGGAACCCATGGCGATGATAACCTTCTCCGCATCCGGAGCGCCATAGTAATTGAACAGCTTGTAATCGGTGCCAATCTTCGCATTGACCTTGTCCATGTACTCCTGAACGATCGCCGGAAGCGCGTCATAGTACGGATTGCATGCCTCACGCGCCTGGAAGAAGATATCCGGGTTCTGCGCGGAGCCTCTCTGGCACGGATGATTCGGATTCAGGCACTGGTCTCTCCACGCCTGAATCGCGTCGAAATCGGTCATTTCCTTGAGATCTTCGTAATCCCAGGTCTCAATCTTCTGAATCTCGTGGGAGGTGCGGAATCCGTCAAAGAAATTGATAAACGGAATGCGGCCCTTGATCGCGGAAAGATGCGCGACCGGCGTCAGATCCATAACCTCCTGCACGCTGGACTCGCAGAGCATCGCGCAGCCGGTCTGGCGACAGGCATATACATCAGAATGATCTCCGAAAATAGAGAGTGCGTGGCTCGCCAGGGCACGGGCAGATACGTTGAAAACGCCCGGCAAACGCTCACCGGCAATCTTATACAGGTTGGGGATCATTAGAAGCAGACCCTGGGAAGCGGTGTATGTAGTGGTCAGCGCACCCGCTGCCAGAGAGCCATGCACGGTACCTGCTGCACCCGCCTCAGACTGCATCTCTGTCACCTGCACGGTCTGTCCGAAAATATTCAGACGTCCCTGTGTTGCCCACTCATCAGTCGCCTCTGCCATAACAGAGGATGGGGTAATCGGATAGATCGCAGCGACGTCTGTAAAAGCATAGGACGCATGAGCCGCGGCATGATTACCATCCATGGTCTTCATTTTTCTAGCCATTGAAAAATACCTCCTTTAATTATATAGTAAACGACGATAGTCATTTTACTTTTCGTGGTTTACTTCCATTTGGATTTGATTGTACCACAGATTATTCTCTTTGTCTATTTCTGCATTTCGTTTTTTCTGACAAAATTTTGTATTTTTTGCTGTACAGATCCACCAGTACTTGCGTCCGGGCATACCTGCCTGCTCACAATTCAGCCGAAAGGGAAGTCCATCAATCTGCTCCGGAGCAAAGCGCGGCTGTCACGCGAAAAACAGCGCAGGATCCCTGCGCCGTCTCCTTCTCTTTTATATGCAAATAACTCCGAATCCAGAAAATCCATTTCTTCATTCCCATCCCATTGCCGGCCGCAGACCCGTACGCCGGGTACGGGTCTATGTGGCGATATCGCGGATCTCTGTGACGGATACAGACCTGCGTGACAATATCGTGGAGCCGTACGCTGGGCACAGACCTTTGGAGCGATATCACAAACCCGTATGCCGGGCACATCACAGGCCCGTCAGCACAAAAATATCGTAGATCGCGCGGATCGCCCGCTCAAAGTCGTCGTCCCTCACGCCGATGATAATGTTCAGCTCACTGGAGCCCTGGTCGATCATCTTGACATTGATATTCGCGTGTGCGAGCGCGGAAAAAATCCTGCCCGCCGTGCCGCGCGTCGCCTTCATCCCGCGTCCCACGACCGCAATCAGAGCCAGGTTAGACTCCAGATCCAGCATATCCGGATTCACCGCGCGGTGCAGGCCGGAGATCACGCGCTGCTCCTTTTTCATAAACTCGCTCTGATGAACAATCACGGAAAACGTATCAATGCCGGACGGAGTATGCTCAAACGAAATGCCGTTCTCTTCAAACACCTGCAGCACCCTGCGCCCGAAGCCGACCTCGGAATTCATCTGGTCTTTTTCAATCGTCACCGCGCAGAAGCCTTTTTTCCCCGCGATCCCGGTGATCGTGTAATTCGGCTGCCGGCAGGTATTTTCCACAATCAAAGTACCCGGATCCTGCGGGCGGTTTGTATTCCGGATGTTGACCGGAATGCCCTCTTTTCGAAGCGGAAAAATCGCGTCCGCATGCAGCACCGTCGCTCCCATATAGGAAAGCTCGCGCAGCTCCCGGTAGGTGATCGTCTCAATCGTTGCCGGATTGTCCACAATCTTCGGATCGCAGAGCAGGAAGCCGGACACATCCGTCCAGTTTTCATACAGATCCGCATGCACAGCGCGCGCGACAATCGAGCCGGTAATATCCGAGCCGCCCCGCGAGAATGTTTTAATGCTTCCGTCCGGCATTGCGCCGTAAAAGCCCGGAATGACCGCCGTCTCCATTCCCTCCAGGCGCTCCTTCATGACCGCGTTCGTCTGTTCCGGCTCAAACACGCCATCCTCGTCAAAGCACACAACGTCCGCCGCGTCAACAAATGGAAAGCCCAGATAGGCCGACATCACCAGTCCATTGAGATATTCCCCCCGGGAAGCAGCGTAATCGCTTCCCGCCTGTGCCTCGAACCGCTCCTGGATCGTCTCAAACTCCTCCTTCAGATCCAGCTCAAGCCCCAGTCCGTCGATAATCTCCTGGTACCGCGCCGCGATGGCCGCGATTTTCCCGCTGATATCGCCTCTCCCGGCCGCATGGTAACAGTCATAGAGCATATCTGTCACCTTCGTATCATTCGAAAAACGCTTGCCCGGAGCCGAAGGAACGACAAATCTGCGCTCCTTTTCCGCGTGAATAATCGCCCCGACCTTGCGGAACTGCTCCGCGCTCGCCAGAGAACTGCCGCCAAACTTCACTACCTTTTTCATTGTGAATCTTCCTCTTTCTGCATGTCAATTTCGCACCGTAAAAATATTCGCTTACGGCTATCTCTTATTTCTTCATTCCGCCATCACAGATCAGCTGGCATATTTGCCTTATCCGTTCAGCCGGATCACATCGTCCATCCCATAGTAGCCAGCCGGCTTTCCCTTCAGAAAAGCAGCCGCCTGCACGGCGCCCTTCGCAAAAATGCTCCTGGAATAGGCTGTGTGCCCAAATGTGATCACTTCATCCAACCCGGCGAAAATCACCTCGTGCTCCCCGACAATCGTCCCGCCACGCACCGAGCTGATCCCGATCTCAGACTGTTCGCGGCGCTTTTTTTCCTGACTTCTGTCATAAGTATATTCGTACACTCCGTCCATCGCCTCGTTGATGCTGTCCGCCAGCGCAATCGCCGTGCCGCTGGGCGCATCCAGCTTGCGGTTATGATGCTTTTCCACGATCTCGACATCAAATCCGGCCGGAGAGAGCACTTTCGCAGCCTCCTTCAACAGAGCCTGCAAAAGATTGATGCCCAGGGACATATTCGCAGATCTCAAAATCGCCACCTTTTTCGAGGCTTCCGTGATGGAACCCAGCTGTTCATCGGTATAGCCGGTCGTACACAGCACCGCCGGAACCTGCTTTTCCACACAGTACGCAAGCAGGCCGTCCAGAGCCTTTACCGAAGAAAAATCAATTACAACATCCGCATCCACATCGCACTCTGCCGGGGAAGCAAATACCGGATACGGTCGGTCTCCGGAATCATACACATCAAATCCGGCCACGATCTCCATGTCCTGCCACTCTCCCACAATCTCGGTCACCACCCGGCCCATGTGGCCGCAGCAGCCGCTCATTATTACCTTTATCATCTCAATAATCTCCAAAAATTCGCTGACACCCCGTCCCGGTCAATGCACAATGCGCATTGACCGGCAGGAAAAAAACGCATTTACCATATTACAGTAAACCATAGCCTTTCATCGCTTTTGCAGGACATACCTATAACAGGCCATAGTCTTTCACCGCTTTTGCAGGACATACCTATAACAGGCCATAGTCTTTCACCGCTTTTGCAGGACATACCTACAGCAGGCCGTAGTCTTTCATCGCTTTTGCAGGACATACCTACAGCAGGCCGTAGTCTTTCATCGCTTTTGCGAGCCGGAGCGTATTCGCCTCTTCCATATCAAACAGCGGCGCCCTTAACGGGCCAACCTCCATCCCCATCAGGTTCAGAGCCTTTTTCACCGGGATCGGATTCACCTCACAGAACAGCGCCTCAATCAGATCAATCGCCTCCAGCTGCAGCGCACAGCTCTTCTTTACATCTCCATCCAGGAAGGTCTGCGCGATCTCGTGCGTCTGGCGCGGCGCGATATTGGACATAACAGAAATCACGCCCTTGCCGCCGAGCGCCATGATCGGCACAATCTCCGCATCATTTCCGGAATACAGCTCAATGTCATCTCCGGCCAGGCTCATCAGCTTCGCGATCTGCTCAATATTTGCAGAAGCCTCCTTTACGCCGACAATATTTTTCACATTCTTAACCAGCCACGCAACCGTCTCCGGGAGAATGTTACATCCGGTTCGGCTCGGCACATTGTAAAGAATGATCGGCAGAGACACCGTGGACGCGATCAGCGAATAATGCTTCTTCAATCCACTCTGCGTCGCCTTATTATAATATGGGCTGACCAGCAGAAGGGCGTCGGCGCCCATCTTTTCCGCCTCTGTGGAAAGATAAACTGCCGTCTCCGTTGAATTCGAACCGGTACCCGCGATGACCGGGATCCTTTTTGCGGTCTTCTCAATCACATACCGGATCACATCAAGATGCTCCTCATGCGAAAGCGTGGAGGACTCGCCCGTCGTACCACAGACAATAATCGCGTCCGTGCCGCCCGCAATCTGCATTTCCACCAGCTCGCCCATTTTCTCATAATTTACCGTGCCGTCCTCGTGCATCGGCGTGACAATCGCTACTCCCGCTCCTTCAAAAATTGCCATACAAAAACCTCCTATCACAAACAAAGGGACTGGCGAGCAGTCCCCAAAGAATACCGGAAATGGTTCTTCAGATAGCTCTCCATCGCCCTGCGATGACAGTCACAGGATTCTTCACCCTGTGCCCAGAAAAGCAGCTTCAGGAGACTGCCCCTCTTCGGCGTACTCCCCTTTCCGCCATTTTCCTCTGCACCTGAAGGCATCCGATGGCGTACTTATGAACCACGCGACCTCTATCCTGTTCCCTGTGCAACCGTCTGCTGCCTCTGCCACTGTGCCGCGGCAGGGCGCCTCTCCGGTCGCTCTCATTTTTATAGTGGACGGCAATGATCACTTGTCGTTCCTTATAAAAATAAATATGTCAGTACGCCGCTACTATAGCACTCTTAAAAAATGATGTCAACACTTACGCGGCAAATTGCTGATTATAATCTCCGCTATAATCTCCGCGCTATGGTCTCTGCTGCTGTGGTCTCTGCTGCTGTGGTCTCTGTCGCTGTGGTCTCTGCCGCTGTAACCTCTGCCACTATGGTCTCTGCTGCTGTGGTCTCTGCCACTGTGGTCTCTGCCGCTATGATCTCTGTCTCGTTACCTTGTCAGCTGAACTCAATCCGGACTGCACGCGTCCAGAATCTGCAGCGCCGCATACGCAGCCTCCAGATACGGATTCTCCGCCTGCGCAAAATTGCCCGCCTCTGTCAGCTCAGACAGCTTCGGGTCGATCGGCATTTTCCCGGCGACGAGGATCCCCATCTCGTCCGCCACTTCCTGGATCCTGCTTTCACCGAACACCGGGATCTCTTTCCCGCAGTCCGGACAGATCAGATAGCTGTAATTCTCAATCAGGCCCAACACCGGAATGTGCATCGCCTCCGCCATATTATAAGCCTTTTTTACAATCATTTTCACCAGATCCTGCGGCGAAGTCACGACAAAAATGCCGTCCACCGGCAGAGACTGGAAAACGGTCAGCGGAACATCGCCGGTGCCGGGCGGCATATCCACGAGCAGATAGTCCAGCTCTCCCCAGATCACATCATGCCAGAACTGCTTCACCAGCCCGGCCAGAATCGGCCCCCGCCAGATCACCGGATCCTCCGGATCCGGCAGAAGCAGGTTGATCGAAATCACTTTAATATCATTGTCCGTCAGTCTCGGATAAATCCCCTGGTCGTCCGCCTCCGCCAACCCGGTCATCCCATACATCCGCGGAATCGACGGCCCCGTAATATCCGCATCCATAATCCCGACACGGTAGCCCTTCGACGCGAGAAGATTCGCCAGAGACGCGGTGACCATGGACTTGCCCACGCCTCCCTTTCCGCTGACTACGCCGACCACGTGCTTTATCTCAGAATATGCATTCAGCTCCTCCAGCATGCTCTGCGGCTGTCCGCCATTCGCACTCGGACATCCCTCACAGCTCTCCCTGTCGCAGCTCGACGCGCTGCTGCATGTAGCATCTGCCATTTCTCTCTCCTCCTGAATCTTCAGCTATCTTAGTACCCGGCAAAAAAACACCTGACTACACCGTCCAACGCCCGAATCGTACCACAGTCTCAAATATCTGTCAATAGCAGTTTCCAAAATTTCTCTAATATTTTTCGATTTTTCGTGTTGACATCGAACAAACCGCGATATATAATGAGCACCAACAAGGAGGACTCCCGCCATGACCTATTATAGAAACCGGATCGTTCCCTTCACTCCAAAGGCAGACCCAGACAGCGTCCCCTATGACATTTCAGACCTGAAGGAACGCAATGTCATAGGACAAAAGCTCGCCGAAGCCAGGAAAAGAAGGAAGCTGAGCCAGAAGGAGCTTTCGACCGCGCTTAGCGCATACGGCGCACATGTTTCCGCCGGAGCCATCAGCAAATGGGAAAAAGGAGACGCCTTCCCCGGCGTCCTGCAGTTTCTCGCCTTCTGTGACATCTGCCATATAGATAATATCGGAGAATACTTCCTCGGGAAGACTCCCGAGGCGGCGGACTACTCCCCTGAGCTCAATCAGAAGGGGCTGCACATTCTCCAGACCATGAAGGAAGTCATGATCGCTTCCGGCCAGTACACACCGGCATCACGCCGCAGGATCACCAGCATCGCCGAGGAGGTGGAAAAGCGTCTCATCCGCGTCAGCAGCAACCTGGCATCCGCCGGAACCGGAAATTTTCTGGATGAAGACCAGTTTACTGAGCTGCTTTACCCGGTTTCGCAGATCCCGGAGGGGACTGATTTCGGGATCCGGATCTCGGGCGACAGCATGGAGCCTGTGTACATGGACCGGCAGATTGTATGGGTCCAGCAGTGCAGCGAGCTGAATCCCGGTGAAGTCGGGATCTTCATCTACGACGGCGAAGGCTACATCAAGGAATACCACGAAGAGATGCCCGGGAAAGAGGAGTACGATGAATACTTCTGTGACGGCATTCTTCACCCAAAGATTTCCCTGGTTTCCTACAATAAAAAATACCCGCCCAGGCAGGTATCCCCCTATTGCCGGTTTGAGGTCATCGGCAGGGTGCTGAACTAAAGATCCCAGTCCGGCTTTACAGGAAGAAATTTAGAACCAGCTTTACAGGAGGTGACCATCTACATGCATCCAAAAGCCCAGATATTGCACCCGCACAAAGAAAAGGTCTATGTGACAGTCAACTCCGACACCGACGTGACCGGCTACACACAGCCAAAGTCCATCACATGGCCGGATGGCAGAAAATACCAGATTGAGGAAATAAAAGACTTCCGTCCGGCGGATACCGTGGGCAGCCACCTCTCCGGCGACTGCTACACAGTCGTTATCAAAGGGCAGCGGAAGCACCTGTTTTATGAAAAAGTAAACGATTGCTTCCTCGGACGATACGGCAGATGGTTTGTAGAAGTCACCTCCGTCGGATAAGAAACCTGCAAGGCCATACAACAGTCGCAAAGGCTCATTACAATACAGAGGACTGTATTTCAGAAAGGGATACACTACAGCTGCATTTCAGAAAAATATAAGGCAGCCATATTTCAGAAAAGAATATACTGCAGCTGTATTTCAGAAAGGAATTCAATACAGATATGGGTAATACGTATCTCGCCATCGACTTAAAATCTTATTTTGCATCCTGTGAGTGCGCAGATCGCCACATGGATCCGCTCACCACTCACCTCGTCGTGGCCGACGAATCCCGGACAGATAAGACCATCTGTCTTGCCGTATCTCCATCCCTGAAGGCCTATGGCATCCCCGGCCGCCCGCGGCTGTTTGAAGTGATTCAGGCCGTGGAGCATATCAACGCCGAGCGTCTGCGCGTCCTCCGCCGCATCAGCGGCAGCCCGGAGGCTTCCTTCACTTCCTCCTCCTTTGATGCGGAGGCGCTCTCCAAAGACCCCCGGCTGAAGCTCACCTACATCACCGCCCCGCCGAGGATGAAGCGGTACGTAGAGACTTCAGCAAAGATTTACTCCATCTATCTGAAATATATTGCCCCGGAAGATATCTTTGCATACTCCATTGACGAGGTATTCATCGACGCCACCGCCTACCTGCGCACCTACAACATGACCGCCCACGAGCTGTGCATGACCATGATCCGCGAAGTACTCTACACCACCGGCATCACGGCCACAGGCGGCATCGGCACGAACCTCTATCTGGCAAAGATCGCCATGGACATCGTGGCCAAACACGTGCCGGCTGACAAGGACGGCGTCCGCATTGCCGAGCTGGACGAATACAGCTACCGGGCAAAGCTGTGGACCCATACACCGCTGACAGACTTCTGGCAGATCGGCCGCGCCACCGCGCGCAAGCTGGAAAATCACTACCTGTACACGATGGGAGACACCGCGCGGGAAAGCCTGTCCAACCCGGAATGGTTTTACAAAACCTTCGGCATCAACGCGGAAATCCTCATCGAACACGCATGGGGGATCGAGCCGGTGACGATGGAACACATCAAGAATTATAAAGCGGATGACCACAGCATCTCCGAAGGGCAGGTTCTTTCCGAGCCCTACGAATACGAGAAAGCCAGAATAGTCGTCCGGGAGATGGCAGACAGCCTGGTCCTGCAGCTTGAGGAAAAGCGGCTGGTCACGGATCTGCTGTCCCTGGATCTCTCCTATGACCGCGAGAACGTTGACAAGGGACACTACACCGGAGACGTAAAGACAGACCACTATGGACGTCTCGTGCCGAGGCCTGCCCACGGAAGCGCCAGACTGTCGGCTCCCACAAACCTCGGCAGCACAATCATCGACGCCGCGTCGGGCATCTTTGAAAAAATCGCCGACCGGAACATGACCATCCGGAAAATCAGCATCGCCGCCAGTCATGTCGTCAAAGATGATGGCCTTTATCAGCTGGACTTATTTACAGATGTGGAAAAACAGGAGCGCGAGAAAAAGCTGCAGTCAGCCATGGCCTCCATAAAAAGGCGCTATGGCAAAAATGCCATATTGAAAGGAACCAGCTATCTCGAAGGCGCCACCATGCGCGAAAGAAACGGGCAGATCGGCGGACACAAAAGCGGAGAATAGAGAACGCATCGCGCATCAATCGGATAGGGGAACGCTTCTCTCCCCTATCCGCCGCGCAGAGGCGCGTCCAGCGCAAGCTGGAATAATTCCTTACGCGGCCCGTATGCATAAAATGCTGCGACAGATACATCCGAAAGGAGGCACCGTCCCTGATGACGAAGGCAGAAGAAAAATACAGCGACATCATCCACAAAACCTGGCCGGCAGACCCTTCCATCTACCGAAAGCATCCCAAAATGCCCCTCCAGGAGCGCGCCAAAATCTTCGCTCCCTTTGCCGCACTAAGAGGACACAGCGACCGCCTCCGCGAAGAAGCCGGAAGGCTCCTTTGCTCTCCCCGATGCGAACTGACCGAAGAAGAATCCGCCGCCCTCTCCGAAAAACTTCAGCAGGTAAAAAAAGGTACTGAAATCACCGTCATGTACTTTGAATCCGATTCAGCCGATGATGATACCGGATATTATGTCAGCCTAAGTGGACGAGTGGCAGAGCTTAATACCGTCTCTCAAACAATCAGGATCGACACCGGTGAGATCGGCGAAAAAGGCAATATCATACAGACAATCCGCTTCGAGGACCTGTTTGATGTCATTCGAATTTCTGCATCACCCTCTCTTCACTGATATTACCTTTCAGAACCTTACACGTTTTCCCACAGAACACAATCCCAGATTCCTCTACCCTGTTAATCTGGGATCTGTACATCTCCGCCGATTTGGTGTACAGCCAAAAAATCATATAAATTTTCGCCATCTTTATTGTCTCATTTCCTGTTCTGTGCTAAAATGCAGTCGACGCAGCAATCATGATCGTGTGTAAGAAACAGGAAGCATTGAGTTCCCCGCGCAGATTAAAATAATGAAGGAGGTCACCGAGGATGAATCCTGTAAAAATTCGTCTCTGGCGAGAATCCGGAATCAGGAAGGAAGTGAGCCGCGCACATGATAATTAAGCTTTTAAAACCATTATCCTTTATCCCCGCGATCCTGCTCATGTACATGATTTTTTCTTTTTCATCACAGGACGCTGACACTTCGTCCGCGTTAAGCTATCAGGTCAGCTATACGATCGTCGAGACGGCCAACGTAGTTCTGGACACGGAGCTGGAACCCACGCAGATCGGCACACTGGCTTCTCGGATTGAGGGAGCTGTTCGAAAATGTGCGCACGCAACTGAATATTTTGCGCTCGCAATTGCCGTGGCTTTTCCCCTCTATGTGTACGGACTTCATGGCATTCCGCTTATGCTTGCGGCGGGGCTTTTCTGTGTGGCTTTCGCGGCGAGCGATGAATATCACCAGTCCTTTGTAAGCGGACGCGGCCCTGCTGTCAGGGATGTATTGATTGACTCCTTCGGCGTCTTCTGGGGCATTGTCCTGGTGCGGATCGTCGGCTGGACCGGGCGAAAAACTATTTTCCGCCCCTTTGGAAAAAAGAAGAAAGAAAAGGCGGACGGGCAGCCTGGATACCCCCAGTATGGGAACGGCTACAACGGGCAGGGGCAGCCCGGATATTCCCAGTATGGCAACGGCTTCCAGGGAAATGGAAATCAGGGATTTACACAGACTGGCCGGAAAAAGTCCGGCGCAAAGCAAAAAAAGCAGCGGCGGGCATCCAGCTCGGACAGTCTTTCGGAAGATATGTCATTAAAAAGGCTCCTTCAGAATCTTACGAAAAAGGATTCGAAGCAGTAGATCAGAAATAGAAATGCAGGGAAAATCGTATAAAGGGTGCCTGCGCATCACGAAAAAGGACAGGGAACGAAAGCCCCTGTCCTTATTTAACTTATTTAACTTATCTAAGTTATTCCTCTTCGTCGTCCTCTGCCGGGAAGTCGAAGTCATCTTCCTCCAATTCTGCGGCCTCGTCCGGATCAAAGTCCTCATCGGAGCCAAAGTCGTCCTCGCCAGCGTCAGCCGAAAAGTCGGAAAAATCATCTTCACCCGCCGGGAAATCGGAGAAATCGTCCTCCTCACCACTGACGTCATCATCCGGGAAGTCTTCTCCATCCGTATAGTCTGAGGTCTCTTCCGCGACCCCGGCATCCCCGGAAGCATCTGCCTCCTCCAGCTCACCCACTGAGATCGATGCAGCTGCGTCAACGGGTTCTTCGTCATCGTAGTCATCCAGAAGCATCTGCTCATATTCATAGTCGTCCGTGTCGGTGGTGTCAAGCACCACGTTGCGATAACGCTTCATACCAGTACCGGCAGGGATCAGCTTGCCGATGATGACGTTTTCCTTCAGGCCGACCAGCGGGTCGACCTTGCCCTTAATCGCCGCCTCGGTAAGTACCTTGGTCGTCTCCTGGAAGGAAGCTGCGGAGAGGAAGGAATTAGTCGCCAGCGACGCTTTCGTAATTCCCAGCATAATGCGCTTGCCGTCCGCAGGCTCTTTGCCCTCGGCGAGCATCCGCTCGTTCGTCTCCTCGTATTCCAGTATATCTACCAGGCTGCCAGGCAGGAAATCGGTATCTCCGTTCGACTCCACGCGAACCTTTTTCAGCATCTGCCTCACGATAACTTCAATATGCTTGTCATTGATCTCCACGCCCTGGAGACGGTACACTCTCTGCACCTCGCGGAGCATGTAATCCTGTACCGCGTCCACACCTTTGATTTTCAGAATGTCATGCGGGTTGACGCTGCCTTCGGTCAGCTCATCGCCGGCCTCAAGGTAGGTGCCATCCACCGGTTTGATCCTGGAACCATAAGGGATCAGGTAGGTCTTGCTTTCGCCTGTCTCTTCATTCGTCACCACGATCTCGCGCTTCTTCTTCGTGTCACGCAGAGAGGCCATGCCGGCAATCTCCGTGATGATCGCAAGACCCTTCGGCTTTCTTGCCTCAAAAAGCTCCTCGACACGCGGAAGACCCTGGGTGATGTCTCCGCCGGCCACGCCGCCGGTATGGAAGGTACGCATGGTGAGCTGTGTGCCAGGCTCGCCGATCGACTGTGCGGCGATGATGCCGACGGACTCGCCTACCTGCACCGGCTCTCCTGTCGCCATGTTCGCGCCGTAGCACTTCGAGCAGATCCCGATCTTCGAGCGACAGGTCAGGATCGATCGGATCTTGATCTTTTCAAACGGCTTCCCATTTTCGTCCACGCCTTCCTTCATGATCCGCGCGGCGCGCTTCGGCGTAATCATATGGTTCGCCTTTACGATGATTTCGCCATTCTCATCACAGATATCCTCACAGGAAAAGCGTCCGGTGATCCGCTCCTGAATGTTCTCAATCTCTTCCTTCCCATCGGAGAAGGTGCTGACGTACATGCCGGGGATCTCGTCGCTGCCCTCGCAGCAGTCCGTCTCGCGGACAATCAGATCCTGCGAAACATCGACCAGCCGCCTTGTCAGGTAGCCAGAGTCAGCCGTCCGCAGCGCCGTGTCAGAAAGTCCCTTGCGGGCGCCGTGCGCGGACATAAAGTACTCCAGAACGTCCAGTCCCTCACGGAAATTGGACTTGATCGGCAGCTCAATCGTATGGCCGGTCGTGTCTGCCATCAGGCCGCGCATGCCCGCCAGCTGTTTAATCTGTTTGTTGGAACCACGTGCACCGGAGTCCGCCATCATGAAGATGTTATTATACTGATCCAGGCCGTCCATCAGGGCTTTTGTCAGCTCGTCATCCGTATCCTTCCAGGTCTCGACGACCTCCTTGTAACGCTCGGCGTCCGTGATCAGGCCGCGGCGGTAGTTCTTTGTAATCCGGTCTACCGTATCCTGCGCGTTTTTAATCAGCTCCGGCTTCCTGGGCGGAACGGTCATATCCGAGATGGATACCGTCATGGCCGCCCGGGTAGAATATTTATAACCCATGGACTTGATGTCATCGAGCACCTCCGCCGTTCTGGTGGAGCCGTGTGTGTTGATAACCTTTTCCAGGATGCTCTTCAGGCCTTTTTTATTTACAAGAAAATCGACTTCCAGCTTTAGCTCATTGCCCGGCACCGACCGGTCCACAAATCCCAGATCCTGCGGCAGAATCTCATTGAACAGGAAGCGACCGAGCGTCGAATCCACATTGTCCATGAGCACGCTGCCGTCCGGCATTTTTTTCGTCATGCGGACCTTGATCTTTGACTGCAGGGTAATGTCTTTATTTTCATAAGCAAGGATCGCCTCCGCGACGCTCTTGAAGAATTTTCCTTCTCCGAGTACGCCGGGACGCTCCTGTGTCAGATAGTAGATACCCAGCACCATATCCTGCGAAGGCACTGCCACGGGTTCGCCGTCAGAAGGCTTCAGAAGGTTGTTCGGCGAAAGGAGCAGGAAGCGGCATTCTGCCTGCGCCTCCACTGACAGCGGAAGATGTACCGCCATCTGGTCACCGTCGAAGTCCGCGTTAAATGCGGTACACACCAGCGGGTGAAGCTTGATCGCCTTACCCTCGACCAGGATTGGCTCAAATGCCTGGATCCCCAGTCTGTGCAGTGTCGGCGCGCGGTTCAGCATCACCGGGTGCTCTTTGATCACATTCTCAAGGACGTCCCAGACCTCCGGCTGCAGACGCTCCACCATCTTTTTCGCATTTTTAATATTGTGCGAGGTGCCGTTCTCTACCAGCTCCTTCATCACGAAGGGCTTGAACAGCTCGATCGCCATCTCTTTGGGAAGGCCGCACTGATAAATCTTCAGCTCCGGACCTACGACGATCACTGAGCGGCCGGAGTAGTCGACACGCTTGCCCAACAGGTTCTGGCGGAAGCGGCCGGACTTGCCCTTGAGCATGTCGGAGAGCGACTTCAGCGCACGATTGCCCGGGCCGGTGACCGGACGTCCGCGGCGTCCATTGTCAATCAGCGCGTCCACCGCTTCCTGAAGCATGCGCTTCTCATTTCGCACGATGATATCCGGCGCGCCAAGCTCCAGAAGTCTCTTTAAACGGTTGTTGCGGTTGATAATCCGGCGGTAAAGGTCATTCAGGTCAGAGGTGGCAAACCGGCCGCCGTCCAGCTGCACCATTGGGCGCAGATCCGGCGGAATCACCGGAATCACTGTCATAATCATCCACTCCGGGCGGTTGCCAGACTCCCGGAAGGCCTCTACGACCTCCAGGCGCTTGATAATCCGGGCGCGCTTCTGCCCGGTAGACTCCTTCAGGGCAGTCTTGAGCTCCTCGGATTCCTTTTCCACATCAATTGCTTCCAGAAGCTCCTTGATGGCCTCCGCGCCCATGCCCGCACGGAAATGGTTCCCCCATTTGTCCCTGGCGTCCTGATACTCGCGCTCCGTCAATACCTGTTTGTAATGCAGGTCACTCTGCCCCTCTTCCAGGACAATATAATTCGCGAAATACAGAATCTTTTCGAGAATGCGCGGAGAAATATCCAGAATCAGCCCCATTCTGGACGGGATGCCTTTAAAATACCAGATATGGGATACCGGGGCTGCCAGCTCGATATGTCCCATACGTTCGCGGCGGACTGCGGATTTCGTCACCTCTACCCCGCAGCGGTCACACACAACACCCTTATAACGGATCTTTTTATATTTCCCGCAATGGCATTCCCAGTCTTTGCTCGGTCCGAAGATACGTTCGCAGAAAAGGCCGTCTCTCTCCGGCTTCAAAGTCCTGTAATTGATGGTCTCCGGCTTTTTGACTTCTCCGTGAGACCATTCCCGGATTTTTTCCGGAGAAGCCAGGCCGATCCGTATGGCGTCAAACGTCATCGGCTGATATACTTCTTTATTATTTGTCTCTGGCATTGATGGTACTCCTTTCACACGCTATTCTTCGTCAAAAGTTTCTTCCACTACCGTATATAAATCATCCTCAGCTTCGCCTTCCGGCTCCTCTTCTTCAACCGTCACCAACTCTCCTTCGGAGAATTCCTGGCTGGTATACCCATGCTTTCCCAGAGGTCCATCCTCTTTCCGGTCATATCTGCGGTCGTCGCCCATGATGGACCGGAAGTCTGTATCGCCGTATTCGGAGGTCTCCATGATCTCCACCTCTGTGTTGTCGTCCTTCAGGACTCTCACATCCAGGCCAAGGGACTGCAGCTCCTTGAGCAGAACCTTGAAGGATTCCGGAATACCCGGCTCCGGAATGTTCTCGCCCTTGATGATCGCCTCGTAGGTCTTCACGCGGCCGACGACGTCATCGGACTTCACCGTCAGAATCTCCTGCAGCGTATAGGACGCGCCGTACGCTTCCAGCGCCCATACCTCCATCTCGCCAAAGCGCTGCCCGCCGAACTGAGCCTTGCCGCCCAGCGGCTGCTGCGTAACCAGCGAATACGGTCCGGTCGAACGCGCGTGGATCTTATCATCCACCAGATGATGCAGTTTCAGGTAATGCATGTGCCCAATCGTAGTAGGAGCATCAAAATAATCCCCGGTGCGTCCGTCGCGGAGCAGCACCTTGCCGTCCCTGGAAATCGGAACGCCCTTCCAGAGCGCCCGGTGATCCCGGTTTTCCCAGAGATAATCAAGAACCTCCGGAAGAAGCTCGTCTTCATGCTTTGCTTTAAATTCATCCCACTCCAGGTTCACATAATCATTTGCGAGCTCCAGAGTGTCCATAATATCATTCTCGTTCGCACCGTCAAATACCGGCGTGGAGACATTAAACCCGAGGGCTTTGGCTGCAAGGCTTAAATGAATCTCCAGCACCTGGCCGATGTTCATACGCGACGGCACGCCCAGAGGGTTCAGTACAATATCAAGCGGACGTCCGTTCGGGAGGAACGGCATGTCTTCTACCGGCAGTACGCGGGAAACCACACCCTTGTTGCCATGGCGGCCGGCCATCTTGTCTCCGACGGAAATCTTTCTCTTCTGTGCGATGTAGATGCGCACGGCCTGATTGACGCCCGGAGAAAGCTCATCCCCGTTCTCACGCGTGAATACCTTCGCATCTACGACAATGCCGTATTCACCGTGCGGCACCTTCAGGGAGGTATCGCGCACCTCGCGCGCCTTCTCGCCGAAAATCGCGCGCAGCAGCCGTTCTTCTGCCGTAAGCTCCGTCTCGCCCTTCGGGGTCACCTTGCCGACCAGAATATCTCCCGCGCGCACCTCCGCGCCGATCCGGATGATGCCTCTCTCATCCAGATCCTTGAGCGCGTCGTCACCGACGCCCGGCACATCCCGCGTGATCTCCTCCGGCCCGAGCTTCGTATCCCGTGCTTCCGCCTCATACTCCTCGATATGCACGGAGGTATAGACATCGTCCATAACCAGCTTTTCGCTGATCAGAACCGCATCCTCGTAATTATAGCCTTCCCAGGTCATGAACCCGATCAGTGGGTTCTTGCCCAGCGCAATCTCGCCGTTGGAGGTAGAAGCACCGTCCGCGATCACATCGCCGGCTTCCACACGCTCCCCCTTATTGACAATCGGGCGCTGGTTGTAGCAGTTGCTCTGGTTGCTCCGGACAAACTTTTTCAGCCGGTATTCCTCGCGCTGCCCGTCATCGGTGCGCACCACGATGCGGTTTGACTCGGCGCGCTCCACGACTCCCGCGTGATTTGCCACCACACAGACGCCGGAGTCCACGGCCGTCTTCGTCTCAAGGCCGGTACCCACTACCGGAGCCTCCGTCGTCAGAAGCGGAACAGCCTGCCGCTGCATGTTGGAGCCCATCAGTGCACGGTTCGCGTCGTCATTCTGCAAAAACGGAATCAGAGCGGTCGCGACCGAAAATACCATTTTCGGCGAAACATCCATGAAGTCAAACATGCTCCGGTCATATTCCTGCGTTTCCTCGCGGTAACGGCCGGAAACGTTTTTCCGGACAAAATGCCCTTCCTCGTCCAGCGCCTCGTTCGCCTGCGCTACATGGTAATTATCCTCTTCATCCGCCGTCATGTAAACCACCTCGTCTGTCACCCGCGGGTTCTTCGGGTCGGAATGGTCAATCTTGCGGTATGGAGCCTCCACAAACCCATATTCATTGATACGGGCATAGCAGGCCAGTGAGTTAATCAGGCCGATGTTGGGACCTTCCGGCGTCTCGATCGGGCACATTCTGCCATAGTGAGAATAGTGCACGTCACGGACCTCAAATCCGGCCCTCTCTCTGGAGAGACCGCCGGGGCCAAGGGCCGAAAGACGTCTCTTGTGTGTCAGCTCACCGAGCGGATTGTTCTGATCCATAAACTGTGACAGCTGGGAGGATCCGAAGAACTCCTTCACCGCCGCCGTCACCGGCTTGATATTGATCAGAGACTGGGGCGTGATCTCCCCCGCCTCCTGGGTTGTCATGCGCTCCCGGACCACCCTCTCCAGCCTGGAGAGCCCGATGCGGTACTGATTCTGCAAAAGCTCACCCACCGCACGGATGCGCCGGTTGCCGAGATGGTCGATGTCATCGTTGTTGCCAATGCCATGTTCGAGATGAATATTATAATTAATGGAAGCAAGGATGTCTTCCTTTGTAATATGCTTCGGAATCAGCTCGTGTACCCTGTGACGAATCACTTCCTTCTGCTCCTGCGGATCCGGGTATTCTTCCAGGATCTTCTGCAGAGCCGGATAGTATACCAGCTCAGTAATCCCCAGATCACGTGGATTGCAGTCCACATAGCAGCTAAGGTCTACCATCATGCTGGAGATCACCTTCACAGTGCGTTCTTCCGTGAGAATCCATACATAGGGCACGGCCGCATTCTGGATAGCGTCCGCCTGTTCTCGTGTCAGCTCCGTCCCGGCCTCAGCGAGGATCTCCCCGGTTGTCTCGTCAAACACATCCTCCGCAAGGACATGTCCGGCGATCCGGTTGCGGAACATCAGCTTTTTATTAAACTTGTAGCGGCCGACCTTCGCGAGATCGTATCTGCGCGGGTCAAAAAACATACTCATAATCAGGCTTTCCGCGCTCTCCATGGCAAGCGGCTCGCCCGGCCGGATCTTCTTATACAACTCCAGCAGACCTTCCTGATAATTGGTCGCCGTATCCTTATCCAGGGTAGCGACAATCTTCGGCTCCTCGCCGAAAAACTCCAGAATCTCCGCATCTGAGCTTAAGCCAAGGGCGCGCGCGAGAACTGTGACTGGCACCTTTCTGGTCCGGTCTACCCGCACATAAAAAACATCGTTGGAATCCGTCTCATACTCGAGCCACGCGCCGCGGTTCGGAATCACGGTACAGGAAAACAGTCTCTTGCCAAATTTGTCATGTGTAATATCATAATAAATACCGGGGGACCGGACAAGCTGGCTGACGATTACGCGCTCTGCGCCGTTAATAACAAACGTACCGGTAGCCGTCATCAATGGCAGATCTCCCATAAAAATATCATGCTCACTGATTTCTTCCGTCTCTTTATTATGGAGACGTACGCGGACCTTCATCGGCGCGGCATAGGTCGCGTCCCGCTCCACGCACTCTTCGATGGAATACTTTACATCATCTTCGCACAACCTGAAATCCACAAACTCAAGACTCAGCTTCCCGCCATAGTCTTCAATCGGTGAGATATCGTCAAAAGCTTCCTTCAGCCCCTCATCCAGAAACCACTGGTAAGAATTTTTCTGAACCTCAATAAGATTCGGCATCTCGAGAACTTCTTTCTGCCGCTGGTAGCTCATGCGGAATCCCTTACCATTTGTAATAGGACGTATTCTGTTTTTCTCCATCGATGTTTCACCCCTGTTCTTTCTGCAGTCTCTCAATCTATAGAGAAAGGCAAGCGTCTTGCCAGTCACTAAGGAGTGCTTTAGGGCATAATTCACCCCAAAACATAATCCTGCACAATAGTGCAACCTATACCTTACCACAAAGCAAAAATAGTGTCAAGAATTATTTCCCTGAATCCAGGGTTGTTTCACGAACATTTTTTACCACGATTCCTTGCCTGGTGCAAAT
>JAJQBS010000112.1 GCA_021203145.1 Lachnospiraceae bacterium
CATTTGCACCAGGCAAGGAATCGTGGTAAAAAATGTTCGTGAAACAACCCTGGAATCTCCCGATACATCCTTGACGAAACAGCGCGAAAATGGTATTCTGTTACAAGAAATTGAAAAAAGGAGCAGAATGAAAATGTCAGGACATTCTAAATTCGCGAATATTAAGCACAAAAAAGAGAAAAATGATGCTGCAAAAGGGAAAATTTTTACGATTATCGGGCGTGAGCTCGCGGCCGCTGTGAAGGAAGGCGGTCCGGATCCGGCGAATAACAGCCGTCTCCGCGACGTAATTGCGAAAGCGAAGGCAAACAACATGCCCAACGACACCATTGACCGCGGCATCAAAAAGGCCGCCGGCGAGATGGGAAATGTAAATTATGAATATGTGACATACGAGGGCTATGGCCCCGGAGGGATCGCGATCATTGTGGAGGCACTGACCGATAATAAGAACCGCACGTATTCCAATGTCCGCAATGCGTTTACCAAGGGCAGCGGCACGATCGGCACGCAGGGGTGCGTGTCTTATATGTTTGATAAGAAGGGGCAGATCATCATTGACCGGGAGGAGTGCGAGATGGATCCGGACGATCTGATGATGACAGCGCTGGATGCCGGTGCGGAGGACTTTTCGGAGGAGGAGGACAGCTTTGAGATCCTCACGGATCCGGATGATTTCAGCGAGGTACGCCAGTCCCTCGAGGATCAGGGGATTCCGATGGCTTCTGCCGAGGTCACGATGATTCCGCAGACCTATGTGACCCTGACGGACGAGACTGACATCCGGCAGCTGAACCGCACACTGGATCTGCTGGATGACGATGATGACGTGCAGGCGGTCTATACGAACCTGGATGAGTGAAACGCGGCGTTTTATCTGCACAAGCCTGGATGAGTGAAATAAAAATGCGATTTGTACGAAACCGGGTGAGTGAACTACCATACAAGCTGGAAGAAGGGTCGAAAGATGAGTGATTATCAGACGGGCATCGAAGGCATGTCGAAGCTGTTGGACTGCTGTGACGGCAGGGTGATGGAATATTTTCAGAAAAAAAATTATGCGGATTCATTCCAGAAAATGTATCAGGAAAATATCGCCACCTTCGACGCGATTGAAAAAGTTTACATAGAAGAGTCTGACAAGGAGAAAGTGCTTTCCGATATGGCAGCTGCTTTGACGGGATACGCCACTCGGCAGATGAATGAGTGCACCCGTAAAAGCAAACGGGAACATCTTCAGATGGATCTGAATCTGACGATGGCGGTTTTTGTGCTGCCGATGGTGTTGGAGTTCCATGGGGAGTCTTCAAAGCCGCTCTCTGAAAAACTGGTCGAATCCTGGAAAGAAGCGTTTCCGAAATCAAACATTCAGGCAGCAGAATATGCAACGATAGAGTCTGGCTTCCACAAGACCTGGTGCTACATTACGACAGCAGTCTGCCGGGCATTTGGTAAGCCGGATGACTGCTATGAGCTGACGACCCTGCGCGAGTACAGGGATACCTATCTGGCTGAAAGCCCCGGCGGGGCGGAGCTGATCCTGGAATATTATGATAAGGCGCCGAGCATCGTGAAACACATTGACCAGCAGCCGGACGCATGTGACATTTACCAGTCGATCTGGGATGAATGGCTTGCCCCCTGCATTTCTATGATTGAGAGTGACAGAAAAGAGGAATGCCGTGAGCATTATGTCGCCATGGTACATACACTCCAGGGGAAATATTTCCATCTGTCATAAGTGCGTCCCTGACGCATATCGTTTCTTTTTCTGGATATACTGAAGATATACGGAAAGGGAAGAAAGGCGTTCCCCTGTCCGATTACAGACATCGTCTCTGGCGTCATGAGCATCCAGGAGGAGAACATGAGATTCGAAGACTTTAACGAAGAAAAAGTATATGGGCTATGTGGCGCCCATAAGGGGCTGGACATTCCAAAAACGCAGGATACCCCAAAAGGGCAGGACACCCAAAAAGCGCAGAGTGTCTCAAAAGCGCAGAACATCCCAAAAGGGCAGGATGCCAAAAAAGCACAGGGCGCCTCAAAAGCGCAGGACATCCCAGGAGGGCAGGGTATCCCCAAAACGCAGGATACCCAAAGAGAGCAGGATGCCGGGAAAACGCAGGATATCGAAAAAGAACGGCGGGAGGCCATCCGGGATACCGGTGAGGTATCGCTGCACGGGAGGATTCATCTGCTGACTGTGATTGGCGAGATTGAGGGGCATGACTGCCTTCCGGGCAATTCAAAGACGACGAAATATGAGCATGTGCTTCCGAAGCTTGCGGAAATCGAGGACAATCCCCGGATTGAAGGTCTTTTGATTTTATTGAACACAGTGGGCGGGGATGTGGAGGCGGGGCTGGCGATTGCCGAAATGATCGCTTCCTTAAGCAAGCCTACCGTGTCGCTTGTGTTGGGCGGAAGCCATTCCATCGGCGTTCCCATTGCGGTTTCAACGGACTATTCCTTTATTGTAAAGACCGGTACGATGGTCATCCATCCTGTCCGCATGAACGGGACCGTGATTGGCGCGCCGCAGACGTATGACTATTTTAAACAGATGCAGGATCGCATTTTAGGATTTATCAGCGATCACTCCAAAGCCTCCCGGGAACGGCTGGAGGAGCTGATGCTGGACACCGGGATCCTGACAAAAGACCTCGGGACGATCCTTGTCGGAGGGGAAGCTGTAAAAGAGGGGCTGATTGATGAGATCGGCGGAATCGGCAGGGCACTTGCGAAGCTCTATGAGATGATCGGTTAGTGTTTGTACTTCTGCCAGATACCCTGCCATGCGGCAGGATATGACCTGTAACACTTGTAACGGTCCGTGTCCCGACTTCCCAAAAATCTCCTTGTGCCTTTGCAGAATCTCTGCTATAATGTTTTTCGGTTGAAAAATAACATCCTGCACAATGAAAACCTGCAGGATGATTTGTGCGGCGCGGAGGCAGTTATGACAATCATTCAGTCTGTTTTACTTGGTATCGTGCAGGGGCTGACCGAGTTCCTTCCGGTCAGCAGCTCGGGACATTTAGCCATATTGGAGAATATTTTTCATGTCGAAACCGACGGCGGCATGCTCTTTGACATCATGCTCCACATTGGGACACTGGTCGTCGTCTTTGTGGTTTACCGCAGGGATATCTGGAAGATGATCCGCGAAACGATCTTCATGATCGGAGATGCCTTTTATAATCTTCGGATTTTCACACTGAACAAAATACATAAAACCTCTTTAAAATATAAAAAAATGATCCGCAACAGCTATCGGAAATTTGTGCTTCTGGTTTTGATTTCAACGATTCCGACCGCAGTGATCGGCTACCTTGGGAAAAAGCTGATCTCTGATGCGGCGGATACCCTGCTGATTCCCGGCATCTGCCTGCTGATCACAGCGGTGCTTTTGCTGATGGCGGATACTGTGCAGGAGGGAAATAAGCTTCCGCGCCAGACCGGCGTCAGGGACGCTCTGGTCATCGGCCTGGCACAGGGATGTGCGACGCTTCCCGGTCTTTCCCGCTCAGGGACGACGATCGCCGTCTGCCTGCTCTGCGGGCTTGACCGGCGTTTTGCCGTGAAGTATTCTTTTATTTTATCCATTCCTGCGATTCTTGGAGCCGCAGTCCTGGAGGTCGGGGACGTGATAGGCGAGCCGATCACGGCAAGCCAGGTTGGCATCTATGCCGCAGGCATGATTTCTGCGGCGATTGTGGGGTACATCTGCATCAAGACGATGCTGCTGGTAGTCCGGAATAAGAAATTCATCTATTTTTCCGTATATTGTGCGACCATTGGCGTGATTGCAATCGGAGCTCATTTTCTTCTTTGAGAGAATGAGCAAAGCATACGTCAGCAAATATCGTTCATTATAAATGCATTTCAGGATATAGCCGACAGGGAGATTCCCTGCGTCCGCTATAGAAAGGGGAGACTGATTTGGCATCGAATGCTGCAAAAAAGAAAACTGCGGCGACCGGTTCCCAAAAGGCCGCCGCGTCAAAAAAGAAAACTACCTCCAAGAGCAGCCGCAGCACGAGCACGAAGACGGCTGCTTCTGTTTCGCGGAGAAAATCATCCGGATCCGGGATCGGGCAGGAACAGGAGAATTCTGGTCTGCTGCTTGCCAGGGAGGCTGTGCTCTGGCTGATCCTGGCGCTATGTGTCTTTCTGTTTATCAGCTTTCTTGGGATCGGCGGATATATCGGCAGTGTATTTTCTGATATTTGCTTTGGAATCTTTGGAGTCGCGGCATGGGTCTTCCCGGTGCTGCTGTTTCTTGCGTGCGCATTCTGGATTTCCAATCGGGGGAACCGGCTTGCCGCCATAAAGTTTGGCTCCTGTGTTCTCCTTTATCTGTGTATCTGTTGCTTTGCCGCACTGATTGAGGGCGAATACGGCGGGGTTTATCATATTGGAAAGCTTTACGCGCGATG
Organism: Lachnospiraceae bacterium; assembly: GCA_021203145.1. Classification (GTDB taxonomy): domain Bacteria; phylum Bacillota; class Clostridia; order Lachnospirales; family Lachnospiraceae; genus Choladousia. The sequence goes on from JAJQBS010000112.1 coordinate 4,443, forward strand.
CGCGGCCGGGAAACAGGGCGGCGGCGTCATTGGCGGCACGGTCTGCTACTGTCTGGCTCCCGCGCTGGGAAAGGTGGGGACTGGCGTGCTGCTCGGTGTCCTGGCTCTGATTGCACTCGTGCTGATTACGCAGAAATCGCTGTTTGGCGGAATGAGGACACAGGGAGGGATTCTCTGGCATTCTGCCAGAGAATCATCAAAACGACACAGAGAAGAACGCCAGGAGGCTGCCGCAGAGCGCGCAGAGCGAAAGGAAGAACGCCAGCTGGCTGCCGCAGAGCGAAAGGAAGAACGTCGGCTGGCTGCTGCAGAGCGGAGGGAAGAGCGGCAGGAGGCTGCTGCAGAGCGGGAGGAAGCGCGCAGAGAATCCGCCGCAGGGCGAAGGAACAGACAGGCCGAATCCTCCGGAGAATCCGATAGTGGACAAAGTGGCCGGAAAATATGGGCTCACACTGAAGCGGAACGAGTGCCCGTTTCGGATCCGGGATGGGAGTCCCGGCGGGAGGATGTGCCGTTCCTCCCTGAGCGTGAGAGTACCACGTGCCCGATCGGAGCAGAATATACGTCCATCAGCCGAAAGGCTGATAAAAACAGATCCGGTGCAGAAGATGGGGCGGCGTCATTGCAGAACAGGCAGCTGGATGTCTCTGTAATGTTTTACCCGCAGACGGAAACAAAAAGAAAGCGCCGACACGCCAGCGGGGTGACGATGAATACCCGTATCACCGGGGAGCCGAAGGATGTCCGGGAAATTCTTCCCGACTCTTTTGACCCGGAAGAAGGGACAAAATTTATCAATCTGGAAGAAATCATCGCCGGTGGAAGTGCGGACAGACGGGATGGCACATACGAGGCGACAGATGCTGCAGGAAGGGATCGGCGTGGCGCGTACGAGGCGACAGATGCTGTCGGAAATGGTCTGCGCGGCGCGGAGGATTCGTATCTGGATATGGAAAGTCTGCACATTGAAGGCGTCAGCGAGCCGTCAGAGGAGGAAGAGCCAGGAGAAGCCGATGGATATAAAGATCCGATGCAGGGAACTCGTTCAGGGAAAGAGACGGATGAAGATGAACTGCCAGATGTTTATTCATTGGAAAAAGAGGAACCCGACGGAGAACCTCCGGCGTATGAAGGATCCGCCGGAAGGACTTCGCAACCAGGGGAAGGGACGAAAAAACTCTCCGGAAGAAATTTGCAAATAGAGACAGGGACGAAAAAGGCCGGATCGGAGCGTTTCTCTAAAGAGAGACAGGAGGCGCAGATGGAACCGGATGCGCAAAAGGAGCTGTCCGGGGAAGCCGCTGCGGGCAGCCGGGTGAAACGCAATCCCCGCTCCTCCGAGCAGGAGATTGCCGAAGGGATCGCTTCTGTAGAAGCTGAGGCGGCCGAGACGGCAAAAGCGGTTCTTCCGGAATATGTGTTCCCGCCGCTGGAGCTTTTGCAAAAGGGCAGCAGTAAATCGAAAAAAGGACAGGAACAGGAAATTCGCCAGACGGCGGCGAAGCTTCAGCAGACACTGAACAGCTTCGGCGTTCACGCGACAGTGACAAACGTGAGCTGCGGGCCGAGCGTGACGCGCTATGAGCTTCTTCCCGAGCAGGGCGTGAAGGTCAGCAAGATTGTTTCTCTTTCGGATGACATCAAGCTGAACCTGGCGGCTGCCGATATTCGGATCGAGGCGCCGATTCCGGGAAAGTCCGCTGTCGGCATTGAAGTCCCGAACGCAGAAAATGGAACGGTTCCGCTCCGCGAGCTGCTGGAATCAGAGGAATTCCAGAATCACAAATCGAAGCTCGCGTTTGCAACCGGAAAGGATATCGGCGGCAAGGTCGTGGTATCTGACATTGCGAAGATGCCGCACCTGCTGATCGCCGGAGCGACCGGTTCCGGTAAATCGGTCTGCATCAACACGCTGATCATGAGCATCCTTTACAAGGCGAAGCCGGACGAAGTAAAGCTCATTATGATTGACCCGAAGGTCGTAGAGCTGAGTGTCTACAACGGCATTCCCCATCTGCTGATCCCGGTGGTGACCGACCCGAAAAAGGCGGCCGGGGCGCTGAACTGGGGCGTGGCGGAAATGACCGACCGCTATGCGAAATTTGCGGAGGTCGGCGTCCGTGACCTGAAGGGCTACAACCAGAAAATCGAGGCGTTAGAGAATGTAGACAGTCCGGATAAGCCGCAGAAGCTGCCGCAGATCGTTATCATTGTGGATGAGCTGGCTGACCTGATGATGGTCGCGCCGGGAGAGGTCGAGGACTCGATCTGCCGCCTGGCACAGCTGGCGCGCGCGGCGGGCATTCATCTGATCATCGCGACCCAGCGGCCGTCGGTGAATGTCATCACCGGCCTGATCAAGGCAAACATGCCGTCAAGAATCGCCTTTTCGGTTTCCTCCGGTGTGGATTCGCGCACGATCATTGACATGTACGGCGCGGAGAAGCTGCTTGGCAAGGGCGACATGCTCTTTTATCCGCAGGGCTACCAGAAGCCTGCGCGTGTGCAGGGCGCATTTGTCTCCGACGAGGAGGTTTCGGATGTCGTGGACTTCCTGAAAGAGAGTAACAGTGCTTTTAAGGGCGACTCTGACATGGAAGAAAAAATTGCGAAGGCACAGACGTCCTCCGCAGCCGCAAAGGGAGGGGCGGACAGGGATGAATTGTTCACCGAGGCCGGAAGGTTTATTATAGAAAAAGACAAGGCGTCCATCGGCATGCTTCAGCGTGTTTTCAAAATCGGTTTCAACCGGGCTGCCCGGATTATGGATCAGCTCTCGGAGGCGGGCGTAGTCGGCCCGGAGGAAGGCACTAAGCCCAGGAAAATCCTGATGTCCGAGGAGCAGTTCGAAAACTGGCTGGAGGAGAATTAAATTTCGAGCAGTCAAATTTCGAATTAAATTCCATATAAAAAAGGATTGAATTCTCTTTATGAATGTTTTATACTGTTTTCAGTGCGTTTTGGTGGGTGAGCTGCAGCAGTTTTGTACTTTACTGCTGCGATGATTCCACTTATTACCGGCAGGAAGATTTTCGGATTTTCCCCCGGATATACCGGCGGGAAGATTTCCAGATTTTCCCCCGGATATACCGGCGGGGAGACTTTCGGATTTCCTGCCGGGACATATCGGCATAGAGATTTTTGCCGGATCAGAAACTTCAGGAGGTAAGTCATGTACAAAATTTTAAAAGCTGGAAAGCTTGCGGACAACATCTACGAGATGGTTGTGGACGCGCCGCGTGTCGCGAGACGGTGTCTGCCGGGGCAGTTCATCATCGCGAAGGCGGACGAGACGGGAGAGCGGATTCCGCTGACCATCTGTGATTTTGACAGAGAGGCCGGGACGATCACAATTGTTTTCATGCCGATCGGTGTGTCTACCGAGAAATTCGCCGAACTTCAGGCAGGGGATTCCTTCCATGATTTCGTAGGACCGCTTGGCCAGCCTTCCGAGCTGTGCCTGGAGAGCGAGCTCGAAGAGACAAAGAAAAAGAAGATCCTGTTTGTCGCCGGCGGTGTTGGCACGGCCCCGGTTTATCCGCAGGCAAAGTGGCTGCATGAGCATGGGGTAGGCTGCGACGTCATTATCGGTGCGAAGACAAAGAATCTGGTGATCATGGAGGACAAGTTCAAGTCCGTCTGTGACAACCTTTACATAACCACAGACGACGGCTCCTACGGCAGAAGCGGCATGGTAACAAAGGTGATCGAGGACCTGATCGAGCATGAGGGGAAGACCTATGACCACTGTGTATCCATCGGACCGATGATCATGATGAAGTTCTGCTGCCTGACGACAAAGAAATACAATCTGAAGACCATCGTCAGCATGAACCCGATCATGGTGGACGGCACGGGTATGTGCGGCGCCTGTCGTATCCTTGTCGGGGATGAAGTGAAGTTTGCCTGCGTAGATGGCCCGGAATTCGATGGGCATCTGGTTGATTTTGACGCGGCCATGAAGCGCCAGACTCTGTACAAGACAGAGGAAGGCCGGGCGCTTCTTGCGTACCGTGAAGGAAAAACGCATCACGGCGGATGCGGGAATTGCGGAGGTGACAAATAATGGCTGCAAAAGGTATGACAAAGGTTCCGGTCAGAGAGCAGGATCCGAAGGTGAGAGCGACAAACTTCGAGGAAGTTTGCCTCGGATATAACAAAGAGGAGGCAATGGAAGAGGCAACTCGCTGTCTCCACTGTAAGAACGCGAAGTGTATCGAGGGATGCCCGGTCAATATCAACATCCCGGATTTTATCGCCGAGGTAAAAGAGGGCAACATCGAGGAAGCCTACAAGGTTATCTCAAAGTCCAGCGCGCTTCCGGCGATTTGCGGCCGCGTATGTCCGCAGGAGAGCCAGTGCGAGGGTAAGTGCATCCGCGGCATCAAGGGCGAAGCGGTGTCCATCGGCAAGCTGGAGCGCTTTGTGGCGGATTACGCGAGGGAGAATGGCATCAAGCCGCCTGCTCCCGAGACCAGCAACGGCCGCAAGGTCGCGGTGATCGGTTCCGGTCCTTCCGGGCTTACCTGCGCGGGCGACCTGGCAAAGCTTGGCTATGATGTGACGATCTTTGAAGCGCTGCATGAGCCGGGCGGTGTGCTCGTATACGGCATTCCGGAGTTCCGTCTTCCGAAGCTCGACGTCGTGGCGAAGGAAGTGGAGAATGTGAAATCCCTCGGCGTCAAGATTGAGACCAACGTCATTATCGGCAAATCCGTGACGATCGACGAGCTGCTCGACGAGGAAGGCTTTGAGGCTGTCTTCATTGGCTCCGGCGCCGGGCTTCCGATGTTCATGGGGATCCCGGGCGAGACCGCGAAGGGCGTATTCTCCGCGAACGAATATCTGACCAGAAACAATCTGATGAAAGCATTCCGGGAGGACTATGATACGCCGATCGTAAAGGGACAGAAGGTGGCAGTCGTGGGCGGCGGCAACGTGGCGATGGACGCGGCAAGGACCGCACTTCGTCTCGGCGCGGAGGTTCACATCGTATACCGCCGGTCTGAGGCCGAGCTTCCGGCTCGTGCGGAGGAAGTACACCATGCGAAAGAGGAAGGTATCATCTTTGACCTTCTGACCAACCCGACTGAAATCCTTGTAGACGAAAACGATGCGGTGCGCGGCATGCGCTGCATCCGGATGGAGCTTGGCGAGCCGGACGCATCCGGCAGAAGACGCCCGGTGGCAATCCCCGGTTCTGAGTTCGACCTCGACGTAGATACCGTGATCATGTCGCTCGGCACCTCGCCGAACCCGCTGATCTCCTCCACCACGATCGGCCTGGATGTCAACCGCAGAAAATGCATCATCGCGGACGAGGAGACCGGACAGACATCAAAGACCGCTGTTTTCGCAGGCGGCGACGCCGTGACAGGCGCGGCGACCGTCATCCTCGCCATGGGCGCAGGAAAGGCTGCAGCAAAGGGAATCCACGAGTTCCTGAGCGCGAAGTAAATATATAGTAAACGACTTTAGCCGTTTTACTTTGCACCAGACGCGAGGCTGCGCAAGCAGCTATTCCTTGCGCGTCTGTGTGCATCCTTTATAGTTTTTTGTACTAATGAAAGCAGACATTCGCTCTATGCCGGCAGGAAACAGTTTAGCGGTGGCAGGCGGATGTCTGCTTTATTCATTCTTTTACTATCACAAAAAATGGTTGAATAATGGGGATAATTATGGTATAGTATCGTTAAAAAACACTTGAAAGGAGGCAGTGGTATGCCGCAGATTATTCCTATTAAAGATTTAAAAAATACTTCTGCGATATCGGATATGTGCCATCGGGAGAACGAACCTATTTATATTACAAAGAATGGATATGGAGATATGGTAATTATGAGTATGGAAACTTATGAAAACACACAGCAGAGGCTTGCTATGTACAGAGCCATAGAAATATCCGAGAGACAGATTGAAAGTGGCAATGTTAAGGATGCTGGCGAAGCTTTGAAAGATATGAGGATAAAATATGGCATATAAGCTGAATATTACCGATCAGGCAAATGATTTGCTCGACAATATTGTATTTTATCTGGTTTTCCGATTACATACAAAACAGGGTGCAGAGCATCTGCTGAATGAGCTTGATGTGATTTACGAACGCTTAAAAGAAAATCCAAAACAATTTCCCTTAAGCAGGGATTTATTTTTAGCCAGAAGGGGGTACCATGAGGCTATTGTTTCAGGTATGAATTATCTTGTTGTATTTAGTATCAGCAATGACACGGTAAATATTGTAGGAATATTTCATCAACTGGAAGATTATTCGAAAAAGATATAAATAGCTTGCCATGAAAATAAAGATTTTATGTGTAGGGAAAATGAAAGAAAAATACCTCCGCGATGCTGTCGCGGAATATGCGAAACGGTTAAGCCGTTACTGTAAGCTGGAAATTCAGGAGGTGGCGGATGAGAGGATCCCGGATGGGGCTTCTCCGGCAGTGGAACGTCAGGTACAGGAGACAGAAGGACGGCGAATCTTAAACTGTATCCGAGACTCAGATTATGTTGTAGCGCTTGTGATTGAAGGTAAAATGCCGGACTCAGTCAGCCTTGCGCGTAAAATCGAGCAGCTTGGCCTTAAGGGAAAGAGTAGCATCTGTTTCGTGATCGGCGGTTCCTTAGGTCTTTCAGAGGAGGTGCGCACCCGCGCGGATGAGCAGATGAGCTTTTCAAGGCTCACCTTTCCTCACCAGCTGATGCGCGTAATTCTTTTGGAGCAGATCTACCGCAGTTTCCGTATTATAAACGGAGAGCCTTATCATAAATAATCAATAATATCTGACAATTCTTAAAAAAATCTAAAAACTATTGACGAAAAAAATGAATGTGGTATGATAGAGAAGAATTTGGCAAATCGAAAACAATTGGGTTTAGAGGATGATCTTTTCATACAATTCAAATTAACGATATTCATGAAACAAGGCAGATCAGGGAATTGCTAATTCACGACACAGATAATTTACCGCAGAGCTGTGCTGCAGCAGAAAATACAGCCAGAGAAAAGGGCAGGCCAGGTTCATAATTGAAGTAAGGCTTGCTGCTACGGTTATATATTTTAAAAACGGGAGGAAATGCGTATGATTGATATGACAGAATATACCAGAAGGGGATCACAGACCTGCCGGAAGAATGACAGCATTCCGCGCGAGCTGTACAAGGAATATGGTGTGAACCTGGGGCTGAGAGACATTAACGGGAACGGCGTACTGACCGGGCTCACCAACATTTCCCTGATCGTTTCTTCGCATAAGGTGGATGGGAAGAAGATTCCCTGTGACGGCGAGCTGTGGTACCGCGGTTATAATGTGCGGAATCTGATTAAAAATCTGGGACCGGCGGAATTTGGTTTTGAGAAGATTGCGTACCTGCTTCTGATGGGAGAGCTTCCGAGCGAGGATGAGCTGGAAGAATTCAAGGGAATCATCGGAAACAGCCGTACCCTGCCGACAAATTTTACGCGTGACGTCATTATGAAAGCGCCAAGCTCCGATATTATGAACACAATGACGCGCAGCATCCTGACGCTTGCGGCCTATGATAAAAACGCGAAAAGCACGAGCGTCCATAACAGTCTGCGCCAGTGTATCGAGCTGATTTCACTGTTTCCGGTCCTGGCGGTCTATGCGTACCATGCGTACAATCATTACGAGAACGATGAGAGCATGTATATCCATCACCCGTCCCCGGAGCTCTCTACGGCGGAAAATCTGCTGATGATGCTGCGGCCGGATAAGCAGTATACTTCGGTCGAGGCGAAGGTGCTTGACACCGCGCTCATTCTCCACATGGAGCATGGCGGCGGCAACAACTCGACCTTTACCACGCGTGTTGTCACCTCCTCTGGATCGGACACCTATTCGACGATCGCGGCGGCGATGTCCTCCCTGAAGGGTCCGAAACACGGCGGCGCGAATATTAAGGTCATGGAGATGATGGACGACATCCGCACGAATGTGAGGGATCTCCACGACGATGAGGAGCTGGAGGCTTACCTTTCCAAAATTCTGGATGGGGACGCGTTTGACCACAAGGGGCTGATTTACGGTATGGGGCACGCGATTTATTCCCTTTCTGACCCGAGAGAGAGGATTTTTAAGAAATATGTGGAAATGCTGGCGCAGGAAAAGCACTGTGATGAGGACATGCACCTGTATGCGACCGTCGAGGAGCTGGCTCCGAAGCTGATTGCCCAGAAACGTCACATTTACAAAGGCGTCAGCCCGAATGTCGATTTCTACAGCGGCTTTGTATACAGTATGCTGGATATCCCGATCGAGCTTTATACAGCGATTTTTGCTGTGGCCAGAATCGTCGGGTGGAGCGCTCACCGCATCGAGGAGCTGATCTGTGCGAACAAGATTATCCGTCCGGCATACTTAAGCGTCATGGAGCGGAAGGAATAAAAAATACGAAGAATTAAGAGAGCCAGATGTAATCCAAAGAATGACATGACCGGCAGAGGTTAGCTGCTTAGATAACCGATGCCGGTCATTTGCCATATTGACAAGATTCTGCCTTTATGCTACCTTTAGTGTGGCTGCGGAGCGCACGGTACTGTATTTTGTGATTACCAGTAAAAACGGTGCGGTTTTGCATGCCGCGAAACGACAAAAAGGTCTGTTTGAAAAGGAGGAAACGAAATGAAAAAGAACAATGCCAGGAAGCTTCTCGCCGGCGTGCTCTCGATGAGCATGGTGTTCTCGATGTCCGCCGCCGTGTGGGCGGAGGAGGAGTCGGAGACCGAAGAAATTATCCCATTCGTTGTCGAAGGCGATTATTCGGGAGAGACCATTATTCTGCACAGCAACGATGTGCACGGCAGTATTACCGGATATGCGGCGATGGCGGCATTGAAAGCGGATTATGAAGCGGCCGGCGCGGAAGTCATCATGGTTGACGCCGGAGACTTCATTCAGGGTACCACCTATGTCAGCACATCCCAGGGAGCTACGGCAGTAGAGCTGATGAACATTGCGGGCTATGATGTTGTGACACTTGGCAACCATGAGTTTGACTATGGCTATGAGAATCTGGTGACGATTCTCGAAGAGGCGGAATTTGCAGTTGTAAATACAAATATTCTCTATAATGATGAAAACGCCTTTGACGGCAGCACGACCATTACGACGGAGGGCGGCCTGACGATCGGATTCTTCGGCGTTGAGACTCCGGAGACCGCGACAAAGGCGCATCCCGCAAAGATCCAGGGCGTGACCTTCCTGGCGGAGGATGAGATGTATGCAGCTGCCCAGGATGAGATTGATGCGCTCGCCGAGGAAGAGTGCGACCTGATTATCGGCCTTGTTCATCTGGGCGTGGACGGCGAAAGTGAGCCGAACCGCTCCGTTGATCTGTGGGACAATATCAGCGGTGCTGATTTCCTGATTGACGGTCATTTCCATACTGTTATGACAGAGGGCGAGGACGGCCAGCCGATTCAGTCGACCGGTACTGCTTTTGAAAACATCGGTGTGATCGAGATCAGCGCGGACGGCGAGATCGTGGACAATTACCTGGTGGAGACCAGGGCTTATGACGGATCAGACGACGCGACAGCGGCTGCGGCGCAGGAGATCATTGATGAGATCGAGGAGATTTACGGCGAGGTTTTCGCGACCACGGAAGTACTGCTGAACGGCGAGCGCGAGCCGGGCGTGCGCACCGAGGAGACCAACCTGGGTGATCTGATCACAGACGCGATGCTCTGGTACGCGACCAAGGATGGTGTGGAGACCCTTGGCATTGAAGAAGAAAATATCGTAGCGATCACAAACGGCGGCGGAATCCGCGCGACGATTGAGGCAGGCGATATTACAATGAACGATATTAACACAGTCCTTCCGTTTGGCAATACCGTAGCAGTCGTATACGTGACCGGCGAAGTGCTTCTTGAGTCTCTGGAAGCATCCACCTACAGCACTCCGGAAGCGATCGGCGCATTCCCGCAGACCGCTGGCATTGAGTTTACAATTGATACGACCGTAGCCTATGACGAGGGCGAGCAGTATGAAGGCTCTACCTACTTTGGCCCGGCTTCGATTCAGCGTGTGACCATCACCGCAATCAACGGTCAGGAATTTGATCCAGAGGCGACTTACGCGGTAGTGACGAATGATTTCCTGGCAGCGGGCGGCGACACCTACTACGCATTCTCCGTATCGGAGGTGATGGATACAGGCACACCTCTTGATGAGGCAGTGATCGCTTACATCGAAGAGGTTCTCGACGGCGTTGTGACGGAAGAGGATTATGGCGAGACGAGAGGCGACATTACGATTATCGCGGACGAGGAGGCACTCGATCCGGCAGCGTAAAGCACTCTTCATCCATAGCTTGTCTGAAATTCCAGGAGAGATTAAAGTCCCTTGCCAGAAAAAACTGGCCGGGGACTTTTTATGCGCAGGGCCGGGCAAGGAGTTTTGCGGCTAAAGCCGCCCCGGCCCGCGCGGGCGGACAGGGAGAGAAAACTCCCCCTATCCGATTGCGCAGGGCCGGGCAAGGAGTTTTGCGGCTAAAGCTGCACCCGGCCCGCGCGGGCGGACTCCCCGTATCCGATTAGTCGTCATATGAAGATTTGAACTTGACAGTCATAGTGCGACTAATTTATAATACAAACAAAAATCAGCCGAAACGGAGGCATGCCATGTATAAAAAAAGAGCGATAGAGTCAGTGCTACAAAATATTGCAGGAAGCTTTAAGGGAATTCTGCTGACTGGTCCCAGACAGACAGGAAAGTCCACCGTTCTGCAGCATCTGTTCGGAGATCGGAGATATATTTCTTTTGATGATCCTGTGCTGCTCTCCGAGACAAAATCGGAGCCGGGCCTGTTTTTCCGTAATAACAGACCGCCTGTCATCCTGGATGAGGTGCAGTATATTGCCGAATTATTCCCTTACATCAAGATGGAGTGCGATAAGAGTGATGAGAAAGGGCGGTTCCTTCTCACGGGTTCCCAACAGTATCATCGGATGAAGAATGTATCAGAGTCTTTGGCGGGCAGGATTGCGATCCTGGAATTGACGGGCTTTTCCATGAGAGAGCTTATGGATTGCTCTTTTGATGCGCCTTTTGTTCCATCAGAAAGCTATATTTCTTCCAGAGCGTCCTCTGTTTGCCAGATAGAGGATATCTGGAAGGTGATCCACAGGGGCAGCTATCCGGCGTTGATTGATCAGAATGTGAACTGGCAGATTTTTTATTCCTCCTATGTACAGACTTATATTGACAGAGACATTCATGCGCTTGGAAACGTGAAGGATAAATTGAAATTCACGCAGTTTATGACGGCTATGGCAGCGAGAACCGGACAGATCTTAAATTATTCGAGTGTCGCAGATCAGATTGAGGTCTCCGTAGGGACGGTGAAAGAATGGACTTCGCTTCTGGAGGCCTCCGGGATTATCTATCTTTTACAGCCATTTTCAAATTCCGCGCTGTCGCGCGCGATTAAAACTCCGAAGCTGTATTTTCGCGATACAGGGCTTGTTTGTTATCTGACGAAATACCAGAGCCCTCAGACAGCGATGAACGGAGCAATGGCCGGAGAATTATTTGAAACCTTTGTGGTCTCTGAGATTCTGAAATCATTTTCAAATGCCGGGCTGGATTACCGTATGTATGTTTCCTGGTACAGGGGAAAGGACAAACGCAGAGTATCGGAAAACGGACAGGTCATAAGCCGGGAAAATGAGATTGATCTGCTGATTGAGCAGGATGACGTGATCTATCCGGTAGAAATTAAAATGTCCGCTAACCCGAAATTGTCTATGACCAATGCGTTTGATGTCCTGGATCGGATTCCAGGAAAGAGACGCGGTGTGGGGGTCATTCTGTGTATGTATCAGTCCGTGCTCTGGCTGAAGGAGAACATTGTGGCGCTTCCGGTTGAGTATATCTGATTTGCAGAGGAGAAAAAAATGGCAGGAAATTTATACATCATGGTGGGACTTTCCGCGAGCGGGGAATCGTCTGTCGCTCATGAAATAGCCGCCAGAGAGGACGCGGTGATTGTCTCGTCAGACGCCATCCGCGGCGAGCTTTCAGGTGGGAACTGCGCTGACCAGTCCAGGACAAATGAAGTGTTCCGCATTTTTAATGAGAGAATCCGGGACGGTCTGAGTGCCGGGAGAACGGTCATTGCGGATGCCACTGAGCTGACCATGAAGGCACGCAGAAGCCTGCTGGGAGGAGTGGGTGGTCTGGCGCAAACAGTTCATGTCTGTGTCGTGGTAAAGAATCTGGAAGAGTGCATTCGCGACAATAAGCTGCGCGAGTTTGCGGTGCCTGAGAAGGTCATTCGCCATCAGGTGGAAGGATTCCAGATTCCTTTCTATGAAGAAGGATTTGACGAAATCATGATTTACCGCGCCTCCAAAGGACAGGATCATCAGCTGCCGGGCGTGTTTGCCATGGACAGCCAGAGCCGGGTGGACGGTTTTGCAGAGAACAGCCAGAGCTGGGCAGACGGTTTTGCAGAGAACAGGCAGAGCCGGATAGACGGTTTTGCAGAGAGCAGGCAGAGCCAGATGAATGGCTTTGCCGGGGGCAGTCAGAGCCGGATGGATGATTTCATAGAGGAATGCCTGCACAGGATGGATGGCTTTGATCAGAAAAATCCGCACCATACGTTGCCTTTGAGCGAGCATTGCTGGTTTGTTGCTGAGAGTTTTCGCGAAAAGGGGTACGGAGAGCTTTATTACAAGGCCGCTCTGCTTCACGATATCGGAAAGCTGTTTACGCAGCAGATAGACGCGGAGGGAGTCGCGCACTATATTTCGCACGACAGTGTGGGTGCGTATTATCTGCTTTGCCAACTGCCTGAGGAGGGTTTTGAAAGAACGGAAGATCTGCTGGAATTTCTGTTTCTGGTCAATTATCATATGCTCCCATTTGGATGGGAAACGGAGAAAACCAGGCATAAGTGGGAGCAGAGACTTGGCGCTGATAAAAAGAATCTGTTGCTGGACTTCCACGAGTGCGATTGCGCGCGAGTGTGATGAACTGTGCCCGGGCTTTTGAGCAAGCTTGAAATTCACACAGTAGACGGTGCAAAGTGCAAAACGAGTATAGTATTTCACAGCAGATTCTTATTGCAATTTGGCGGTCAGGCAGACATGCCCCATAAGGGTGTGTCTATTTGACTAAGCTGGCCGCATATGTGCAAAGAGCCTCAATATTACGCTCTAAACCGCTGATGATTTGCTGTATGCGGTGTTCGGTCATGATTCCGCTTGAGCGGAGGATGTTCTGTAAGTCTTCTGAAAATCCAGAAAGTCTGCCGGTATCCAGCCAGCTTAAGTCTGTGAACAGACGAAGCTGATCCATCGGAGTGAGCGAGTCCAGATCAAAAGGACGTGCATAATATTCATAGCTTTCCGGGGAATCAAGACTGGTTTCCCAGCACCAGAGACTGTTGCCGCAGTCAAAAATCGGAGCAATTCTGGTATAGCTCAGGGTCTCGACATTTCGGATGACGCCAAAGTTCTGCCAGTGCCTGTCACAGTTTGCCATGATAAAGTCAGAAACGAACATTTTAGACAGAGAAATCTCCGGATGCAAAAGCCCCAGATCCCGATAGCAGTCAAGTAGGTGATGATAATCATCAACGCCCTGCTTCTGACGGCGGGAACGGATAATATCATAGGCTGGAACGAGCTCTTCATCCTTTCCCAGCATATTTGGACACGCGCAATAGGTTTTCCGGTCTTCTTTTACCAGAAAATAAGGCACGTAATCTTGGCTGTCCAGTATTCTTTCATGTAATTTTGATGCTATAAGTTCATTCCATACTTCGTCGGATGTGCGGCCGGATCCTGCTTTCAGAAGAATGCGCTGCCCATTGACGATTTTCCATTTTTTCTGAAGATTTCCATTCAGAGTGCCGTTTGGAGAAAAAAGATCCAGCCCTCCGGGAGAGTGCTGCCCCATTGTCAGAAATCCCAGATCATTGCTGAAGCCATTTTCAAAAAAATTAATATTTTTCCATTCCTGCGGCTCGGCTGGATTATTGAGCCAATAGCAGTCGGACAGTGACAGACCAAAGCAGCGTTCAGCAAGCTCCATGGTAGATCCAAGACGCAGCCGTTCCATAAGCGAACGCAGCTGATTGCGGGATGCCGGAATGGCTCGGCTTGACCACCAGGAATTAAAAGAATAGATGGTCATCTTTTTGTCTACTGTCAGTGCGCCGGGGGGCGCGTATGCAAGATCAAAGCTTTCTTTGACTGCAACCGCCTGGTGCCCGTCGAGGTCATAGCGTATTTCAGCTACTGGATGATTTTTATTCATAAGAATGTAGTTTGTGAATGCCATTGTTTGCCTCCCACCAGGTTCTCCAGGTAAGCGTCCGGAATAAAGAAAAATGATGTTTCAAATTCCGGCACTATCTTAACAGATAATAATCCAAATTGCAATGTTCCGGGTTCTTATTGACGGCGTAAATTTACTGTAGGAATCATAGTGACAGAGACTGCCAGAAATGT
>JAJQBS010000025.1 GCA_021203145.1 Lachnospiraceae bacterium
CCGATAAAATCTACGTTTTTTCAATTTTAAAATTTCTTCATGAAACAACCCTGCGTCATCGAAAGAAAGTCTTGACAGTCCTTTTTTGTAAGCGTAAACTAAACCACAGAAATCGCGCGAATGCGCAAGGTAAAACGATGAACGTCGTTTGCTTATTTTCTCATACATTCTTACAAAGGAAGGACAAAGATTATGGAGAAAAAAAATATTGACTGGGCGAATCTGGGATTCAGCTACGTACAGACAGATAAGCGTTATGTAGCGAATTATAAGGACGGCGCGTGGGATGAGGGCGAGCTGATTTCAGACGCGACTGTGGCGATCAGCGAGTGCGCGGGTGTGCTCCAGTATGCACAGACCTGTTTTGAAGGATTGAAGGCTTATACGACAGAGGATGGCCGGATCGTGACGTTCCGTCCGGATCTGAACGCCTCTCGCCTGAGATCCTCGTGCGAACGTCTCGAGATTCCTGTGTTCCCGGAGGAACGCTTTATCGAGGCAGTTTCCGAGACAGTGGCCGCGAATGAGGCTTATGTCCCGCCTTACGGCTCCGGCGCGACGCTGTATGTCCGCCCGTTTATTTTTGGCAGTAGTGCGGTGATTGGCGTAGCCCCGGCTGAGGAATATCAGTTCCGCATTTTCACGACGCCGGTAGGCCCGTATTTCAAAGGCGGCGCGAAGCCATTGACGATCCGGGTGTCTGATTTTGACCGCGCGGCGCCCCATGGGACCGGGCATATTAAGGCCGGCCTGAATTACGCGATGAGCCTTTACGCGATCGTGGACGCGCACCATAAAGGCTTTGACGAGAATATGTACCTGGATCCTGCGACCAGGACGAAGGTGGAAGAGACAGGAGGGGCGAACTTCCTGTTTGTAACGAAGGATAATAAGGTCGTGACTCCGAAGTCTGGCAGCATCCTTCCGTCCATCACCCGCCGTTCTCTGATTACTGTCGCGAAGGATTATCTGGGACTTGAAGTGGAGGAGCGCGAGGTTCTTTTTGACGAGGTGAGGGATTTTGCGGAGTGCGGTCTGTGCGGTACCGCGGCTGTCATTTCCCCGGTTGGCAAGATTGTGGATCACGGCAAGGAGATCTGCCTGCCGAGCGGCATGAATGAGATGGGTCCTGTGACGAAGAAGCTGTATGACACACTGACCGGTATCCAGATGGGACGCATTGAAACGCCTGAAGGATGGATTCATGTGATTAAGTGATGTTATCTTACCACAGATCATTACTCACTGACAAAGATGAGAGGCTGCTGACAAGGGTAAGAATCAACGGATAAAGATGAGAAGTGACTGATTAAGTTGAGAAACGACTGATAAAGATGAGAGGTGACTGATCAGGCTGAGAAACGACTGATATAAATTGTAATTGACTAACAAAAAGCTTCCCTGTTACAATATGTCTAACTATTTTGAAAACGGATTTGTCAGAATATGCAGGACATGGTCAGGGGGGCTTTTTTATGCAATCATTAACAGAGATGAAAGATAACACGGTCTGCACCGTTAAATGGATGCTGGGGCTTCCGGATGAAACGGAGAAGGCTTTGCGCGGCTGGCAGATTCATCCGGGCAGCGAGATCCGGGTGATCTGCAATGATGGGAGCGGTCTGATGATCATCGGATCCGGAACCAGAAGGATCGCCCTGAATGCGGAGACAACGGGGCATATCCGTGTGTGAGGGATTTTGCCATTTTACGCATTATACATTTTTAGAAAATTAAGAACGAAATCTTGCGCAAAATGGCAAATTTTGCTCCCGGTTTATCCGGGTTAGGAACTTAAAAACGATTTTGGCGCAAAATGGCAAAATCCCGGTTCCACTTTATCTGGGTCAGATAATATTCATCCATTTCGTATGACATTTACAGGTGCAGCACCCGATCCCTGATCTCCTGCGTGCGCCCCTGGTTCCAGAACTGGGTGCCGATGTAGCCGCAGGTGCGGCGCGCGACGCTCATCTTGTCCTGGTCGCGGTTGCCGCAGTTCGGGCATTCCCAGATGAGCTTGCCAGCCTCGTCCTCGACGATTCTGATCTCGCCGTTGTAGCCGCAGCAGCTGCAGTAGTCGCTCTTTGTATTCAGCTCGGCATACATGATGTTGTCGTAGATAAATTTCATCACGGAGAGTACGGCCGGGATGTTGTTCTGCATGTTCGGCACTTCCACATAGCTGATGGCGCCGCCCGGGGAAAGCTCCTGGAAGGGAGCCTCGAAGCTCAGCTTGCTGAATGCGTCAATCGGCTCTGACACATGGACATGATAACTGTTCGTGATGTAGTTTTTATCCGTCACGCCCGGGATGACGCCGAAGCGCTTTTTCAGGAGCTTCGCGAAGCGGTAGGTGGTGGACTCCATCGGCGTACCATATACGGAGTAGCTGATATTTTCCGCTGCTTTCCATTCGGCACATTTATCATTCAGCCGCTGCATGACGGCCAGGGCGAATGGGCGCGCTTCGGGATCTGTGTGCGATTTCCCGAGCATGCGCACGCACATTTCATAAAGACCCGCGTATCCGAGAGAAATCGTCGAATAGCCGTTGTACAGCAGCCTGTCAATTTTCTCGCCTTTTTTGAGACGCGCCAGCGCGCCATACTGCCAGAGGATCGGAGCAACGTCGGAGACGGTGCCGAGAAGGCGCTCGTGGCGGCAGCGCAGGGCGCGGTGGCAGAGCTCCAGGCGCTCGTCCAGAATCTCCCAGAATTTATCCATATTGCCATCGGAAGAGCATGCTACATCCACCAGGTTGATGGTGACGACGCCCTGGTTAAACCGGCCATAGAACTTATGGCTGCCGTCCGGGTTTCTCTGGGAATCCTCCACGGTCAGGAAGGAGCGGCAGCCCATGCAGGTATAGACGTTGCCGCGCTTCAGCTTCCGCATCATCTTTGCGGAAATATAATCGGGTACCATACGTTTTGCCGTGCATCTGGCGGCCATCTCGGTCAGATACCAGTATTTGGAATCCTCGGTAATATTATCCTCATCCAGTACGTAGATAAGCTTTGGAAAGGCGGGCGTGATCCACGCGCCGCTTTCATTTTTCACGCCCTGCATCCGCTGGCACATGACCTCCTCAATAATCAGGGCCAGGTCGTCGCGGATCCGCCCCTCGGGAGCTTCGTCCAGATACATGAACATCGTCACGAACGGAGCCTGCCCGTTGCAGGTCATCAGCGTAATGAGCTGATACTGGATGGTCTGGATGCCGCTGGTGATTTCGTCCTTCAGACGACTTTCGGTCACCATGGAAATAATATGTTCGTCCAGAGCTTCGCCGCAGATTTCCCGCTCTTCGATCACCTTTTTGCGCAGCTTCTGACGGCTGATGTCCACGAATGGAGCCAGGTGCGCCAGGGAAAAGGACTGCCCGCCGTACTGATTGCTCGCGACCTGCGCGACGATCTGTGTCGTGACATTACATGCCGTGAAGAAGCTGTGTGGCTTCTCGATCATCGTCTCACTGATCACAGTGCCGTTCTGCAGCATGTCCTCCAGATTGATCAGGTCACAGTTGTGCTCGCGCTGTGCGTAATAATCCGCGTCGTGGAAATGGATGATGCCCTGCTCGTGCGCCTGGACGACATCCTCCGGGAGCAGTACGCGCATCGTCAGATCCTTGCTGACCTCGCCGGCCATATAGTCGCGCTGGGTCGAGTTGATTGTCGGATTTTTATTGGAGTTTTCCTGCTTTGCGTTCTCATTGATCTGGTCCAGCAAAGACAGGATGCTGTTGTCTGTCGTGTTGGTCTTGCGGGAGATCTCACGCTTATAGCGGTAGCGTACGTATTTCTGAGCCACCTCATAGCCGCGCATCTCCATAATCCCCGTTTCCACCAGATCCTGGATATCCTCCACATTCAGTGCGTGAGCGGAGAGGAGTGCCTGTTCGACGATCTTGTCGGCGACTGCCCGGATCTGATATTCGCTGAGCTGGTGGATCTTTTCCACGCTCCTGTTTGCTTTGCGTACGGCATTTTCGATCTTAGTGCGGTCAAAGGTTACTTCTTCGCCGTTGCGCTTGATTACATTTGTTTTTACAGCCTCACCCATATAATTCCTCCTGCAAATGCCACATATAATAACGAAAATAATATGCGCAAAACCTGGAGGAGCATACGGAAGCCGCATGGAAACAGGCATTCCTATGAACGAAGGATTGCAAAAAAAGCTTTGAGAAGTTCTCTTACCTTGTATATGAACATAGCCAAATGCAACACATGATATAGTGGAGAACCCGGAGCATACCTACCAGATATTGCGTAAGTTCCATGATACAGGGTTTTTCAAAAAAGTCAAGGCGAAATCGCGGCGTCCGAATGTAGAAAAATGGGGGCGGCAAATGGGGGTGATTTTGTGAATAATGATATTCTGACAGGAAGACTGCAAAATTTTTTTTCAACCTCTTGACAAACGGAACAGGAGATACTATAATGGTTAGCGATTTCTAACTAATGTTATAATAGCCAACACAAAGTTGCTCTGCACTTACCTCAGCTGCGATCTGTGAGTGCCGCCCGGTCAGGCAGGGCTTTTTAAGAAAAATGAGTTAGAATATTCTAACCAAAGGACAAGGAGGGATCTGATGAGCGTAGTGATTATAGGCGGAAATGAGGGCATGGTTTGTCAGTACGAGGGAATCTGCAGGGAATATGGATGCAAGGCGAAGGTGTTTGCAAAGGAAAATGGGGCGATCCGAAAGAAGCTTGGCAACCCTGACATGTTTATCTTATTTGTCAATACAGTATCACACAAGATGGTAAAGAGCACACTTCAGGAAGCAAAGCGAAATAAAATCCCGGTGCTCCGGTGTCGTTCGAGCAGTGCAACTGCTCTGCAGGATCTGCTGAGCGAGCATATGGAGTGAATCGGAAACCATCTGGGAATACGGAGTTTACGACAATTGGAAGCCATTTGAGAATGTCGTGCTTTAGCAGGAAAGAATCCGCTTTTGATCGCATGGCACTGGCTTTTGCACCGATATCACGGGATAAATCTGTGTCAATGTGCAGATGATAAGGATGGTAAGGGTTGCATTCGGCTTCGGGTGGAATGACTGCCTGCACGGCCTGGCGCGGAAGGGAAGCGATTATTTTACGGTAAAAATCTTTTTACATGGGAGGTAACTGTCTATGGGAACGGAGGCGATCGGCTGTGTTCTCGGCCAGCAGTGCGCACCGGTGATAGCCGGAGTCAAGCCATCCAATCTGCTGATTGTGGAGAAAGGGAACCAGAGTGGATTAACGCATGTACTTCGGGGAACCGGGCTTTCGCGATACCTGCTTTACACATCTGCAGAAAAGGATTATTGGTTTTTGTTTGAAGCTGATGGGCTTCTTGGCCTGCTGCACGACGCACAAAAGGCGCAGTATCTTAGGGATTGTGGGTATTTTACGGAAGATCCGAATGCTGTGCTGGCAAAGCTGGCGGAACGTTTTAAAAGGTATAAACAGGACGACAGCGAATTCCCTCATGAAATCGGTATTCTGCTCGGCTATCCGCTCAGGGACGTAAAGGGCTTTATTGAAAACGGCGGGCAGAATTTCAAACTGTCCGGATACTGGAAGGTGTATGGCGATGTGAATTATGCGGGACAGATCTTCGGCCTGTATGAGCATGTGAAAAAGGCAGTTCTGGATCTGTGCGCCCAGGGAATGTGTATTTCCGATATCCGGAACCGGCTTCTGACGGCGGGAGATTCCGCATTCATAGTCGGATAAGATGCCTTTCCGCAAGGTGCGGCAGCAGTAAGGCTGCCATATTTGCCTTTCGCGCCCTGGGCGTCATATTTGTAAGGTAACCGTCGCGGGGCAGTTTTTGCTGCTGGCTGTATCAGGTCTGAAGCTTCCTTTTTTTGAAACTTAAAAACGATTTTTTGCGCAAAATGGCAAAATTTTGATTCCGGTTTATCCGGATTAGGAGAGGGATCTGGCAGCTGGCAGGGGAAACTGTGAAACGACGACGTTTCCTATAATTTTTCAGTAGGAGGATAAAGAAAATGGCAGAGTTAAAGGTAGTATTCTGGAGCGGTACCGGCAATACGGAGTCCATGGCGGATTTTGTGGTCAAAGGAGCCGGCAGCGCAAAGGCGGTCTCTATGGAGGACATCACCCCGGCTGATCTGGCAGATGAGAAAGTGTTCGCCCTCGGATGCCCGGCAATGGGCGACGAAGAGCTGGAGGAAACCATCGTGGAGCCGTTTGTAGCAGAGCTGGAGAAAAGCGTTGCGGACAAAACCATCGGCCTGTTCGGATCCTATGGCTGGGGGGACGGCGACTGGATGAGAAGCTGGGTGGATCGTATGCAGAAGGCGGGTGCCGAAGTCGTGGACGGCGAGGGTGTGATCTGTGCGGACGCACCCGACGATGAGGCGGAACAGGCGCTTACCGCCCTCGGCGAGAAGCTGGCAAAGCTCTTATAATCGCATTACACGGATAGGGGAACGACTTTCCCCCTGTCCGCCGCGCCAGCCGCGTAAGTCATAAAACTCCTTACGCGGCCTGCGTGCATAGAAAGAAAAGACGCTGCCCTGCGGCAGCGCCTTTTTTCTGGCAACCAATATTCTTAAAGCTTTACTACGTTAGCAGCCTGCATTCCGCGAGCGCCTTCTGTCAAATCATAAGAAACTGCCTGTCCTTCCTCGAGGGTCTTGAATCCTTCACCCTGGATTGCAGAAAAATGTACGAATACATCGGATCCGTTTTCTCCTGTAATAAAGCCATAACCTTTTTCTGCGTTGAACCATTTTACTGTACCCTTGTTCATCTTGGTACCTCCTAAAAATATTGCTGTGAACCGGAAAAAAATTCACTAACCGTTATAGACTACAAGGGAAAATCATTTCATAATCTATATTAGTTAGTGAAATCTAATCCTGTCAATCCTTAAGCAAAGATCATTATAGCACAATATGTAAAGGTGTCAAGTAAAATGGCAGAAAATCTTATTGAATTTTTGCGCGGCTTTTTGCGGATTTTTACGCGGCTGAATCCTTACACAGTGAATTTTTACGCATCCTCTGCAGTCCCGGTTTCTTCATCAAGGTCATCGGTGTCAGGCTCATCCTCCTCATCGAGATCCTCTTCATACAGTTCTACGTCCTCATCGAGGTCGTCCTCGTCGAAGTCTTCCTCCATCATCTCGTCATAGGATTCTGTCGTGATATCTGCAGCGTTGTAGAGAATCTCGCCGGCTCTGGCTTCATACATGCTCCAGACCAGGTAGGAACGATCCATGTCCGCTTCGAAGTCCGCCGCCGAATCATAGCCGTAATAATCTGCGTATTCTTCCACATAGGCGACATAATCCTCTTCCGTGATCTCAATATCGTTGAGCTCACAGATATAACTGATCAGCAGTCGGCGTTCTGCCAGATCCTGTACCTCCGAATCAAGCTCTTCCTCCGTCATGTCAAATTCTGCAAGGATTTCCTCTTCGTCTGTCGTATCGAGGAAGGCCGCATAGCTGGCAAGTGTCTCTTCCCGGCATGCTTCATACAGCTCATCCGGGATTTCCGAAATCTCACAGGAATCCAGTGCGGCTTCAAACAGGGAATCGAGCACGTCGGAATAGCTGATTTCCTCATACTCAGCCTCCAGATATTCCCTCAGGGCTGCCTCATATTCCTCGATGGTGGAATAATCCGTATTCTCGGCTACGTATTCATCCGTGTATTCTGCCTCAGTAACTTCACAGACAGAATCAATGACTGCCTCAAAATTGACGGTCTGGCCATCCCAGTCTTCGTCAATAAAGGTAGTGTCAGAGGCATCCTCCGAGAATGTGATGCTAAAGGACAGTGTGTCTCCGGCAGACGCTCCGATCAGGGCTTCATCGAATTCTTCACCGTATTCCGCATCTCCGAGGGCGAAATAGGTACTTTCTTCATAGGTGTCATCAGAGCCGTCGATGGTGACGGTCAGATCCAGATAAATCACATCCCCGGACTCGGCAGCGCGGTCGACGTCGGTTTCCTCGCTGAACAGATAAAGATCCTCCTCGATTTGCTCCTGAATCATCTCATCCGTCACTTCATAGGTATATTGCGTGACCTCCAGGCCTTCCAGGCTGTCGACGGTGATATAATTTGCAGCATCCTGCTGCAGATAGTCAGACGGAGTGATGGAAGAGAGCGCCTCTTCGGTTTCCTCCGTCTCTGTGGAAACGGTGGCCTCAGTAGTGGCTGTCGATGTCTCCGAATCGCTGCTCCCGCATGCGGAAAGAGTCAGCGCGGCGACCGCTCCCATAAGTATCAGAATCCATTTTTGTCTCATGCAGAATTCCCCCTTCAAAATACGAATTCTTTTTATCAAAACGACGAAAGCCGTTTTGCCATGGATCGGCGCAGGCTTCTTTCCACTGCCGCTTCATGGTTCGCTGGCGTTCGAGGCTACTATAACATCGAAAACCGGCAAAGTAAACAGCTTTTCCCGGACCGTCACAGTTTTTTCATTTTTGGTTATTTTCTTTTGCTTACTTTTTTTACTTTTGGCTTTTCAGAAAAACAGGTCTGTGGTATATTTGTGTGTGAAACAGTGGGAAGTCGGCACAGGAAAGCGTGACAGCATGGTATTTATTGAGATCCCGCCGAAAGCGGGGCGGATTCTTTCGGTTTTATGTGAAAATGGCTATGAAGCATATGTGGTTGGCGGCTGTGTGAGGGATTCTCTTATTGGGCGGACACCGCAGGATTGGGATATTACGACCTCTGCGTCGCCGGAACAGGTGAAGCGGCTGTTTGGACGCACGATTGATACCGGAATTCAGCATGGCACAGTGACGGTGATGGATGGGAAGGACGGATTTGAGGTCACGACATACCGCATAGACGGCGTCTATGAGGATGGGCGGCATCCGAAGCAGGTCACTTTTACCGCGAGCCTTTCGGAGGATCTGATGCGCCGCGACTTTACGATCAACGCGATGGCCTATTCTCCAAAAGAGGGGCTTGTCGACCTGTTCGGCGGCATGAAGGATCTGGAAAATAAAAGGATCCGGTGTGTGGGCGATCCGGGGGAGAGGTTTGGAGAGGACGCGCTGCGGATGCTCCGCGCGGTGCGTTTTGCGGCGCAGCTGGGATTTTCCGTCACGGAGGAGGTCAAAGCTTCGATACGCGCTCTCGCGGGCACCTTGTCGAGGGTCAGCGCGGAGCGTATTCAGATGGAGCTGGTAAAGCTGCTTGTTTCGCCCAGGCCGCAGTGGCTTCGGCTGGCTTATGAGTGTGGGCTGACGGCTGTATTCATGCCGGAATTTGACAGGATTATGGCGCAGCGGCAAAATAACCCGCACCACGCCTATACGGCCGGGGAGCATACGCTGGTCGCGATGCAGAATGTCCCTGCAGACAAGGCGCTTCGGCTTGCGATGCTGTTTCATGATATGGGAAAACCGCAGGTGTTTGAGACGGATGAGAGGGGGATTGACCATTTTCACGGGCACGCGGCTTACAGTGAAGCGATTGCGCGCCAGGTCATGAAAAGGCTGAAGTTTGACAATGAGACGCTGGGCATGGTCTGCACACTGGTCGGAGCGCATTCCCGCTATCCGAAGCTGAATGCGTTTGACGTGAGAAAAACGGCTTATGAGATTGGCGGGGCGGATCTTTTTGAGCGGTTTCTTCTGGTAAAACGTGCGGACGTTCTGGCACAGCATCCGGACGTGATCGCTCAGAAGATGGACTATCTTGGGGAGCTCGAGCATATCTGGCGGGATGTGAAGCTGCATGGTGATCCCCTTTCCCTGAAGGAGCTGGCGGTATCGGGCAATGATCTGATTGCGGACGGGAGAGAACCGGGTCCCGCCATGGGCGAGATACTGCAGGCGCTTTTCCTGGAGGTGCTGGAATTTCCGGAGCGGAACAAAAAAGAGTACCTGTTGGAGCGCAGCCGCGGGATGTGAATTTAAAGGGATGGATCGTTTGTTTCTGGCAGATAAGAGACAGAAATTGATGAGCAGCCATGAAAAGAATCCGATGGGAGACAGCAGATGAATAATAGTCAGTCATCTCTTACTACGTTATGTTACATTGAAAAGGATAATCAGTATCTGATGCTGCACCGCGTCAGTAAGAAGAAGGATGTAAATAAAGGGAAATGGATCGGAGTCGGAGGACATTTTGAGGCGGGAGAGAGCCCTGAGGAATGTCTGGTGCGGGAAGTAAGAGAGGAGACGGGACTGACGCTCACCTCGTGGCAGTTTCGCGGCATTCTCACATTTTCCTCCGAAGGATGGCCGGATGAATACATCTGTGTGTATACGGCAGACTATCCGTGTGTTCCGGCCGGAAGCAGCACCGAGCCCGGGAATGGCGTGCCGGCCGAAAGCAGCACCGAGCCAGGGAATGGCGTGCCGGCCGAAAGCAGCACCGAGCCCGGGAATGGCGTGCCGGCCGGAAGCGGTACCGTGTCCGGGAATGGGGTGTCTGCCGAAAGCAGCATCGTGCCCGGGAATGGGGTGTCTGCCGGAAGCAATGCGGACGAGTTTCCGGTTGTTTGCACGGAGGGTCATCTTGCGTGGATTCCAAAGGATGAGATCCTTTCCCTGAATCTCTGGGAAGGCGACCGGATTTTCCTGAAGCTGCTGCTGGCGGACGCGCCGTTTTTTTCTCTGAAGCTCAGCTATAGAGGAGATTCTTTAACGTATGCGGCGCTCGATGGGCGCAAACTGGAGCTGCCTTAAGCTTCTGCAGGATTCCTGCTGATGCAGACCAGACTGGAGGAATGGGAATGGCCGGATGTACGCTGTGCCCCCGCAGCTGTGGCGCGGATCGCGGGGGCGGACAAAAAGGGCGCTGTCATGTGGATGGAAAGCTCCGCGTGGCGCGCGCGGCCTTGCATTTCTGGGAGGAACCCTGCATATCCGGGGAAAAGGGTTCCGGAGCAGTTTTTTTCTCAGGCTGTCCGTTGGGGTGTGTTTACTGCCAGAATCAGGCCATCTCGCGCGGAAGGGCCGGCACGGAGATTACCTCAGAGCGCCTCGCCAGGATTTTTCTCAAATTAGAAGGGCAGGGCGCGCATAATCTCAACCTTGTGACGGCGGGGCATTATGTGCCGCAGGTATTAGAGGCGCTGTCTCTGGCAAAAAAGGATGGATTTTCCCTGCCGGTCGTCTGGAACAGCAGCGGCTATGAGACAGTCCGGACGCTTCGGATGCTGGACGGATTTGTGGATATCTACCTTCCGGATCTGAAATATCTGGATCCGGGCCTGGCGAAACAATATTCAGGCGCGGAGGATTATCCGGCAGTTGCGAAAGCGGCTCTGGGGGAAATGGTACGCCAGTGTCCGTCCCCGGTATTCAATGAGGAAGGTCTGATGACGTCCGGCGTGATTGCGCGGCATTTGCTTTTGCCCGGCCATGTGCGCGAGGCAAAAAGAGTGGCCTCTTATCTGTACGAGACTTATGGAAACCAGATTTATATAAGCCTTATGAATCAATATACGCCCCCGGCAGCATTTCGTGTACAAAGGGAGAAAGCTTCTGGCTCTTTTCCCGCTCTTCTTGCGCGGAAGGTTACAAAGCGGGAATATGACCGTCTGCTGGACTACGCGGCACAGATCGGAATCGAGAATGGCTTTTTCCAGGAAGGCGGAACGGCGGACGAGAGTTTTATTCCGGAGTTTGACGGCACGGGCGTGTGAAACGAATCGAACGAAATTTTGTAAAAATTGGCAAAAATTCGATTTTGGTCAGACCGATTCGGATTTTTGCGGACAACGTGAAGGGAATGTTTCGCAATGACGACTGGGAAACGCAATTACCAGAAAGAACTGGAGCAGGTGATTGCCGTAAATCAGGCCGGGCGGAGCGCCTCGGAAAGCTTCGTGGCGCCGACACTTTTGCTGCACAGCTGCTGTGCGCCGTGCAGCAGCTACGTGCTGGAATATCTGTCGCAGTATTTTCTGATTACGGTGCTATACTATAATCCCAACATTTACCCGGAAGAGGAGTATTCCAGGCGTGTGAAAGAGCAGCGGCGTCTGATTGCAGAAATGGGAGAGAAGGGCGTTTTACCAAATCCGGTAAATCTGATCAAAGGACGCTTTGCCCCGGAGGAGTTTTATGAGGCGGTGCGCCATCTGGAACAGATTCCGGAAGGAGGGAAGCGGTGCTTTGCATGCTTCCGGCTAAGGCTCGGGGAAGCGGTGAAGACGGCGGCTGAGGGAGGCTTTGATTATTATACGACGACACTTACCATCAGCCCGCTTAAGAACGCGCAGAAAATTAACGAGATCGGTGAGGAGCTGGCCAGAGAGTACCGGGTAAAATGGCTGCCCTGTGATTTCAAAAAAAGAAACGGATATAAGAGGTCCGTGGAACTCTCAGCGGAGTACGGGCTGTACCGGCAGGATTACTGTGGGTGCGTTTTCTCAAAGCAGGAGCGGGAGCGGGCGAAGCTTGCCGGCGTCAGAATATAAAATGATAAGAATCAGTGAGGAGGAACAGAGGATGGCACAGTTATGGGGAGGGCGCTTTACGAAGGAGACCAATCAGATGGTCTATGATTTCAACGCGTCGATTTCGTTTGACAGACGGCTGTACCGGCAGGACATCAGGGGCAGCCTTGCACATGTGAAGATGCTGGCAAAGCAGGGCATCCTTACGGAGGACGAGAAGGATGCGATTGTGGCCGGGCTGGAAGGAATTTTAGCGGATGTGGAGAGTGGAACGCTTGCGATCACGTCCGAGTTTGAAGACATCCACAGCTTTGTGGAAGCGACCCTCACGGCGCGTATCGGTGAGGTCGGGAAAAAGCTGCATACGGGCCGCAGCCGCAATGACCAGGTGGCGCTCGACATGCGCATGTATGTACGCGATGCGGTGAAAGAGACCGATCGGCTCCTGAAGGATCTTTTGAGCGTGCTTTACCGTATTATGGAGGAAAACCTCGACACCTTCATGCCGGGCTTTACCCACCTGCAGAAGGCACAGCCGGTGACGCTTGCACACCATATCGGCGCATATTTTGAAATGTTCCGGCGAGACCGCTCGCGGCTTTCGGATCTTTATGATAGAATGAACTACTGCCCTCTGGGCGCCGGCGCGCTGGCAGGTACGACCTACCCTCTGGATCGGGATTATACAGCGGAGCTGCTCGGCTTTGACGGGCCGACTTTAAACAGCATGGATTCTGTGTCCGACCGCGATTATGTGATTGAATATCTGAGCGCACTCTCGACTGTTATGATGCACCTGAGCCGGTTTTCCGAAGAAATTATCCTCTGGAATTCCAACGAATATCATTTTGTAGAGATTGATGACGCTTACAGCACCGGCAGCAGCATCATGCCGCAGAAAAAAAACCCGGACATCGCCGAGCTGGTGAGAGGCAAGACCGGGCGGGTCTACGCGTCCCTGATGGGGATTCTGACGACAATGAAGGGGCTGCCGCTCGCTTACAATAAGGATATGCAGGAGGACAAGGAAGGCACCTTTGACGCGATCGACACCGTCAATTCCTGTCTGCCGCTGTTTACCGGGATGCTTGATACGATAAAATTCAACAGGGGCGCGATGGAAGCCTCCGCAAAAAACGGATTTACCAACGCGACCGACGTGGCGGACTATCTGGTAAATCATGGGGTACCGTTCCGCGATGCGCACAGCATTTCCGGCCGTCTGGTTCTTCATTGCATCGCCGAAAAAAAGGCGCTGGACGATCTGACCATGGAAGAATTCCGCCAGGAAAGCGGAGCGTTTGAAGAAGATATCTATGAGGCTATCAGTATGAAGACCTGCGTGGAAAAACGCCTGACCAAAGGAGCGCCCGGGGAAGCTGCCATGCGGGAGACCCTGGAGGTTTACAGGGAATATCTGGAACTGTAAAAGGAGGGCGGGCATCGCTGCCCGCCAGAGAAAAATGTATGAAAAACAAATGTTGGTCTGATGTCCTTCATTTGTTTCATGTAGAACTATATTTGAAAAATGTGTTAAGAATATGTCCGGATTATGGAAGAAGTGTGAAAAATTCCTTCTGTTATGGAAACAGAAAAGAAATAAAAAGGAAATAAATGGGAAATGAAAATTCTCCATCCAAAACTGGCGAGGGGGATTTCGAAATAAAAAAATTTTCTGACTTGACACGACAGAGAAACAAGTGTATCTTATAGAGACAAATGTGTGCCCTACAAGGACACAACAAAAAGATAATGAGGAGAAATGAAAAAATGAACCAGAAACTGAAAGTGGGCATCCTTGGGGCGACAGGAATGGTGGGCCAGAGATTTATCTCTCTTCTGGAGAATCATCCGTGGTTTGAGGTGGTAACAGTGGCGGCGAGTCCGCGCAGTGCCGGCAAAACCTATGAAGAAGCAGTCGGCGCAAGATGGAAAATGACGACGCCGATGCCGGAAGGTGTAAAGAGCCTGATTGTAAAGAATGTGAATGAAATAGAGGACGTAGCCACGTCTGTTGATTTTGTATTTTCCGCAGTCGATATGTCAAAGGATGAAATTCGCGCGATCGAGGAGGAATACGCGAAAACGGAGACTCCGGTCGTATCAAACAACAGCGCGCACCGCTGGACGCCGGATGTGCCGATGGTTGTGCCGGAGATCAACCCGGAGCATTTCGACGTGATCGCTTCCCAGAAAAAGCGTCTTGGCACTACCCGCGGATTCATCGCGGTAAAGCCGAACTGTTCCATTCAGAGCTACGCACCGGCCCTGAGCGCGTGGCGTGAGTATGAGCCCTATGAGGTCGTGGCGACGACTTACCAGGCCATTTCCGGAGCCGGAAAGACCTTCCAGGACTGGCCGGAGATGGCAGGGAATGTGATCCCTTACATCGGCGGAGAGGAAGAGAAGAGCGAAAAAGAGCCGCTCCGTCTCTGGGGCGTGGTGGAAGACGGCGTGATCAAACCGGCGGCAGAGCCGAAGATTACCTGCCAGTGCATCCGGGTGCCGGTGCTGAACGGCCATATCGCTGCCGTATTTGTGAAGTTCCGCCAGAAGCCGACCAAAGAACAGCTCATCGAGAAGCTTGTGAGCTATTCCGGCCTTCCGCAGAAGCTGGAGCTGCCGAGCGCACCGAAACACTTTATCCAGTACATGGAAGAGGACAACCGCCCGCAGGTCGTACTGGATGTGGACTATGAGAAAGGTATGGGCGTTTCCATCGGCCGCCTCCGCGAGGACACCATCTACGATTACAAGTTTGTCGGCCTTTCCCACAACACCGTCCGCGGCGCGGCGGGAGGCGCGGTATTCTGCGCAGAGACGCTCAAAGCACTTGGGTATATTGGTGCTAAAAACGCCTGAAAGGGATAAGCTGGAGACAGAATCGCCAGATTCGGCAGAATTATGAGAAGTAGTTTTCTTTTCATGATGTTCCTGTCAGATATTGTTGGATGTAAGTGCGCTCGAAGAAAGCATTTTCCTGAAGGCATCAAGAAAAGCGAGACGGGCGTATGCCCAGATATTTGGTCAGACTCTATATGGGAATAATAGAGATCAAGATATAGGATATAGAAATACAAAAGGCCGGTTTCTGTGAGAAATCGGTTTTTGCATCTCATAAAATCTCACTCTTAAAAAAATAATATTAAAACCACATATAATGTAAATTATATGATTTAAAATCAAAAAAACTTAATTTATCATATAAATGAAAATATATTTATTGACATAAATTAATTGGAATGATATAGTTAATGCGTTATTGTTGTTAACCAAAAGAACGAAAACTGATTCTGTTTATACCATTTCAGGTTCTGTGGATGCGTGACATTCTTATGCCGGGTGGAGATCCAAAGGATCCGTCAAAAAAGGAAATTGAGGAATTGAAATAAGTCGACTACGATCCCATTGGCTTTAGACGATGGGTTAAGGTCGACAAAAGCAAATTT
Source organism: Lachnospiraceae bacterium (assembly GCA_021203145.1). Taxonomy (GTDB): domain Bacteria; phylum Bacillota; class Clostridia; order Lachnospirales; family Lachnospiraceae; genus Choladousia. The sequence continues at coordinate 15,860 of JAJQBS010000025.1, forward strand.
TTGTGCTATAGTTTCGGTATGAGTAAATGGGGATCGAGAGACAGGCAAAAATACTTATTGCAGTACCACATAACAGGAAGGAGGTCGGCAGAGGATGCCTCCGACGCAGATTGCAAGAAGCGGAGAAGAAGAGAAAGCAGTAATGCACGGGCCGGGACTGCCTGGCCGAACTGCCGTAGAATGAACAGCTGCGGCAGTTTTATCGTGTAGGAGGTATTCTTATAACGTGCCGATTTTCAGGCAGGAGATATTTACGTATCAGACTATCAGATAACAGACATGGGAGGAATGGCATGGCGAAATCATTGTTCATTGCGGAGAAACCGAGCGTGGCGCAGGAGTTTGCGAAGGCTTTGCATGAGGATATGAAGCGCGGCGATGGTTATCAGGAATCGGCTTCCTACGTAGTGACATGGTGTGTCGGACACCTGGTGACCATGAGCTATCCGGAGGTGTACGATCCGAAGTATAAACGTTGGAGCCTGGATACGCTGCCCTTTCTCCCGGATCATTTCCTGTACGAGGTTATTCCGTCTGTCAAAAAACAGTTTACGATCGTGAGCCGGCTTTTGAACCGGGCTGATGTTGATACGATTTATGTCTGCACTGACTCCGGACGCGAGGGAGAGTATATTTACCGCCTTGTGGAGCAGGAGGCGAAGGTGCACGGTAAAAAGCGCCGCCGGGTTTGGATTGATTCGCAGACGGAAGAGGAAATTCATCGCGGAATCGAGCAGGCGAAGGATCTGTCTGAATATGACAGCCTCGCCTCTGCGGCTTATCTGCGCGCGAAGGAAGATTACCTGATGGGTATCAACTTCTCTCGCCTTCTGACATTAAAATATGGAAATACCATTTCAAGCTATCTTGGCAAAAAACGCGCGGTTGTCTCAGTCGGGCGCGTGATGACCTGCGTGCTGGGGATGGTCGTCCGCCGTGAGCGGGAGATCCGGCAGTTTGTGAAAACACCCTTTTACCGCGTTGTGCAGGAGGTTGTACTGCCTGGAGGCGTGGTGAACGGTAGCACTGCACCCCATCAGCAGGGGCTGAAGGATAACACAGAGATATCTCGTCAATCTGAACTGATGGATGATCACAAGGGGACTTTCCATCAGCAGGGTCTGATAGATCGCGCCAGGACATCTGGTCAGTCTGGGCTGATAGATCGCGTGGGGACGTCCCGTCAGCCTGGCCTTGAGGGAGAATTTCGTGCGGTCGAAGGCTCTGACTGGTATCTTTCTCCAAAGCTTTATAAAGAAAATGGATTCCGGGAGAAAGAAGATGCACAGACACTGATCGCCAGCCTGATGCCGGGAAGCGCCGCTGCTGTGAATAGCATGGCAGCATTGCCTGCAACCCTGCCTGCATCCATGGGCGAAACAACCCGCATTGATTCTATCGAAAAAAAGAAGGAAAAGAAAAACCCGCCGCTGCTCTACAACCTGGCGGAGCTCCAGAACGATTGCTCGCGCATGTTTAAAATCAGCCCGGATGAGACCTTGCGGATTGTACAGGAGCTTTATGAGAAAAAACTGGTCACCTATCCGCGTACCGATGCCCGTGTTCTCTCAACGGCAGTGGCTAAGGAAATACATAAAAATATCGCCGGCCTGAGGCGTTTCGCGTCAGCGGCAGAGTTTGCGGAAGAAATTCTATCCAGCGGTTCTTATAAAGGAATCGCCCGCACGAGATATGTCAATGATAAACAGATCACGGATCACTACGCGATCATTCCGACCGGACAGGGACTGGGAGCACTCGGTTCCCTTAAAGGACACGCTTACGGCGTCTATGCAGCGATTGTGCGGAGATTCCTGAGCATTTTTTATCCCGCTGCGGAATTTCAGAAAATCACCATGGTAACAGTCATGGGCAAAGAAAAGTTTTTCTATTCTTTTAAAGTATTGCTGACAGAGGGGTACTTTAAAGTGGCCGGGAATCCGAATGACCGGAAAAAGAAGAACGCGGCGCAGGCCGAAAACGGCAATGGCAGAGGCAACGCAAATCGAACAGTCAGCGGCGATGGCAGCGGAGATGGCAATGGCAGGGCCGGCGGCAATGGCAGCGGAGGTGATAATGGCAGTGCCAGATCTTCTGACAGCACGGAGACAGAATACGGCACGGAGCTGCTGGATATTCTGAAAAAACTTTGCAAAGGCATGCAGCTGCCGGTGCGCTCTCTCGGCATCCGGGAGGGAGAGACCTCTCCGCCGAAACGCTACAATTCCGGTTCTATAATTCTGGCTATGGAAAATGCCGGCCAGCTGATCGAGGACGAGGAGCTCCGCGCCCAGATCAAAGGCAGTGGAATCGGCACAAGCGCGACACGCGCCGAGATCCTCAAAAAGCTGGTTTCCAATGAATACCTGGCGCTGAACAAAAAGACACAGGTGCTGACCCCCACCCTGCAGGGCGAGATGATACACGACGTAGTATTCTGCTCGATCCGTTCCCTCTTAAACCCGGAGCTGACCGCGAGCTGGGAGAAGGGACTCACCTATGTCGCGGAAGGACAGATCACGAGCGAGGAGTACATGGAAAAGCTGGAGACATTCATCCGGAAACGGACAGACGGCGTACTTTCTTTGCATAATCAGACCCAGCTGCGGCCCATGTTTGATGAAGCCGCAAAATATTATACGAAGAAAGCCGTATCGCGTTAAGAAGCCTGGAATTAGTTAAAAACCTGAAGCCAGGGGTTGAAATACGATGGAATATGTGATAATAATAAGAGACAGAATTGACCCATATATTTTTCAGACGATCCTGAGTCTCAACTTATGAATGGAGTATCTTATGTTATTGACTCGCAATAACCGCACATAAAAGAAAGATTTTCTAAAAATT
>JAJQBS010000012.1 GCA_021203145.1 Lachnospiraceae bacterium
GGCCCATGCAGGACGGATATTTACACATTGAGTGGCCCATGCAGGACGGATATTTCATATTGAGTAGTCTGCGCAGGACGGATATTTCACATTGGGCGGCCTGCGCAGGACGAATATTTCACATTGAGTGACCCGCATCACGGAGCATATTATCAAAAATTTTAACTTAGAAGAGGTTTTTAACAATGCAGGACTGTAATCAGAGGATTGAAACAACAAACACAAGGCCAGAGAGCTTTAAAATTATCGGAACAGGAAGCTGTGTTCCGGAGAAAATTGTGACAAACGATGACCTGACTGTTTTTCTTGATACAAGCGACGAGTGGATCAAAACCCGCACCGGCATTGAACAACGGCATATCTGCACGACAGAGACGACTTCAGATCTGGCGGTTAAAGCCGCCCAGAATGCACTGGAAAACGCGCATACGACCGTGGATGAGATTGATATGATCCTCTGTGCGACGATCAGCGGGGAATATGTCTGCCCGTCTGTGGCGGCACTGGTGCAGAGAAGCCTTGGGGCACAGTGTCCCTGTTTCGATCTGAGCGCGGCCTGCACAGGATGGATTTACCTTATGGACACGGCTGCGGCATTTTTTGCCAGAGGCGGTATCCGGAAAATGCTTCTGATCGGAGCGGAGGCCATGTCGCGGATCGTCAACTGGCATGACCGTTCGACTGCAGTGTTGTTTGGCGATGGCGCCGGAGCCGCAGTGCTGGAGCCGGGTGACCATTATCTGGGTTCCTCCTTTGTCACAGAGGGAAATGATGAGGTGATCGCAATTCCAACAAAGAATGGGATCACTCCCTGGTACGAGAATGAACAGAAGCTCCCGCTGGTTCACATGGATGGACAGGAGACCTATAAATTTGCCATGAGCAACCTTCCGAAACGTGTCGACGAAGTGCTTCAGAAGGCCGGTCTTCAGGAGGGCGACATTGACTGGGTAATTCCTCACCAGGCAAATAAGCGCATTATCGACAGCGCCTCCCGGCGGCTGAAACATGTTCCGGCCGATCATTTCTGTGTGAATCTGCAGAAATATGGAAACACCTCTGCGGCGAGTATCCCGCTTCTGCTGGATGAATGGAACCGCGCGGGAAAATTCAAAGATGGAGATCTGCTGGTGATGGTAGCGTTTGGGGGTGGGCTGTCCAGCGCAGCGTGCCTGTTGAGATGGTAAAAAAACAGTTGACAATTCGTCGGCATTAGCATATGATAAACAGAAATATTTGCACTGCAATCATCTACAGTACAAACTGATCAGGCCTTGGATCGGGGGAAGGGCGAAGAAACTCATACCGCCCGGACGCGCATCCAAATGCCGGGTCGCTATCGCGACAGCAGGTAACATAGCATCTGCGGGACAGTAGTAAGTACTTATTTACTATCGGCTCGGGATGCTATTTCTGTATCCTGGAGCAAATGGTAAAAAGCAGTATACCATTGCAGGAAGGAAAGGGTGTTATCTGACTATGAAAAAAGAAAACGAAAATGATTACACTGATTATTCTGCTACCAGAGAAAGAGGAGCGGAGCCGATATCCTCAGCTTCTGAAAAAAATGTGAAGGAGATGGAAACGGCTAAATTGCATTCCCCGAAACTGGCAGCGCAGGTTTCCGCGGTCAGCATTGCGGGAAACGTCTTTCTCTCGGCTTTTAAGCTGATTGCCGGCGTGTTTGGGCATTCCAGCGCGATGGTTTCGGACGCGGTGCATTCTCTTTCTGACGTCGTCACGACCGTGATTGCCCTGATCGGCGTAAAGATCGCGGGGCGCGGTGCGGATGCGGGGCATCCGTATGGGCATGAGCGGTTTGAATGTGTTTCTTCCATTATTCTTTCCGGTCTGCTGCTTGCTACGGGACTTGGCATAGGCATGGCCGGGATGAAAACGATTCTGGCAGGAGATTATGATGCTCTTGTGATTCCGGGTGTGCTTCCGCTTGTAGCTGCGGCTTTTTCTATTGTTTTAAAAGAGGCCATGTTCTGGTATACCAGAAGCTGTGCCAGAAGGATGCATTCCTCCGCGTTTATGGCAGATGCCTGGCATCATCGTTCGGACGCACTTTCGTCTGTCGGCTCATTGATCGGTATTGCCGGGGCGAGGGCCGGGCTGCCGGTGCTGGATTCGGCAGCCAGTGTTGTGATTTGTCTTTTCATTATAAAAGTAGCGGTGGATGTCTTTCGGGATGCGGTGCGGAAGCTGACGGACACGGCCTGCGATGAGGATTACACGGAGAAGGTGCGCGCCTACATTGCCCGCCAGGACGGGGTGAGACAGATTGATCTGTTGCAGACAAGGATGTTTGGAGAAAAGGTCTATGTAGATGTCGAGATCGCGGTGGATGCGCATATGGATCTGGAAAATGCGCACGCAATCGCGGAGAAGGTTCACACCGGGCTTGAAAATACCTTTGAAAATATCAAGCATGTGATGGTGCATGTAAATCCCTATGAAGCGCAGGAAACGGTATCATAATTTTATCCACAAGCTGCCCTTTTCGCCGACAGTACGTCAATGAAAACATTTTTATATGTTTCTGAAAAAAATCTTGACCGCAGATTGTGCAGGGAGTATTCTGTTTTTGGCTGCTTTGGCGGTTTTGCTGTTTGGCTGCCTGGCCGCCTGCCCGTTTGGCGGTTTTGCTGTTTGGCTGCCTGGTCGTCTGCCCGCCTGACCGTTTAACGGTTTTGCTGTCTGGCCGCCTGCACGCTTGCCCGTTTGGCGGTTTTGCTGCTGTTTGGCCGCCTGGTCGTCTGCCTGTTTTGCCGCTTGACGGTTTGGCGGTTTGCCTTTTTGGCGCAGATGCCTTTGTATAAGGAAAGCGCTTCGCAGAGGGATGTCATATGCCAAGGCTTTGACATCAGAACGGAACACAACATTTATAACAACATTCATATCAGAAAGGAATACAAAAATCATATGAACTTTTTAATCAGAAAAAACACGAAAAAGATCGCTTCGCTTCTCGCGACCACATTGCTTGCAGCTTCTTTGGCCTGCAGTGCCGGCGCGGAAGAGGCCGTTACGGTCAATTTTGGCGTGCTTTCCGGTCCGACCGGCATCGGAGCGGCGAAGCTGCTGACAGACAGTGATAATGGAGATACGGAGAACATCTATGAATATGTGATTGCCTCAGATAACAGCGAGATTGTATCGGGTCTGACCACGGGTGAGCTGGACATCGCCTGCATGGCGTCAAATACAGCGCTGAATCTGTACAATCAGGGCGTCGGCATTCAGGTGATTGCACTTGGCACCCAGGGCGTCTTGCATATCCTTGAGAGCGGGAGCGGCGAGGAGATTCAGTCGATCAGCGATCTGGAAGGGAAGACGATCTATACGACCGGCCAGGGGAACAACCCGGAATACATTCTCCGCTATCTGTTGGAGTCCAACGATATCGACCCGGACAGCGATGTGGAAATTGTCTTTGCGGATGCGACGGAAATCAGCGCCGGTCTGATCTCCGGGGAGATTGAAGTCGCCATGCTGCCGGTACCGGCGGCTACTGCAGCAATCCTTCAGAGTGACGGCACTGTCCGCGACGCGCTGGATGTCAATGACATCTGGGAAGACCTTGGAGACGGCTCTTCTCTGATCATGACTGCTGTCGTGGCACGCACGGAGTTTATCGAAGAAAATCCGGATGCAGTCGACACCTTCCTGGATGAGTACGAAGCTTCTATCGGATATGTGAATTCGAATGTGGAGGAGGCCGCGGAGCTTGTCGCCGGGCTTGGCATCACCCCGTCCGCCGCGATTGCCGCAGCTGCGATTCCACAGTGCAACCTGATCTTTATCTCCGGCGAGTCGATGGAGCCCGCGATCGCGGATTATTATGACGTCCTTTATGAGGCCGACCCGGATTCCGTGGGTGGGGCACTGCCGGATGACGAGTACTATTATTACTAATAATGATAAAACTGATAAATTTCGGATTACAGACAGGATGGAAGTTCCCTGATCCGCAGTTTCTTTGACGTGCCAGGCATTTTGAACGGATGGTACGATGTGGCGGTGTTTTATGTCTGACAAATTTGGAAAAAGATGCTTAAAAATTTTGCTGCCCCTGGCCTTCTGGCTGGGGGTTTGGCAGTTTGTGGCGGATACCGTCGGCTTTCCGCTTTTATTGCCGACCCCTCTGTCTGTAGGCCGTGAGCTGATGGAACTGTCCGTCACAGGAGCGTTCTGGAGAAGCATTTTTTCAAGCCTGGGACGCGTATTTTTTGGACTTGTACTTGGCTGCGCCCTCGGTAGTGTCCTCGCACTGCTGACCTGGCGGCTTCCTCTTGCTGATCTGTTACTTTCCCCCGCGATCCGTGTCATCCGCGCCACCCCGGTAGTTTCCTTTATACTGTTGGTATATCTTTGGGTTACACGCAAAAACATTCCCGGGTGTATAGCGACGCTTATGGTGCTGCCGATTGTCTGGAGCAGCCTGCGCACAGGGTTGGAATCTGTCGACAAAAAGCTCCTGGAGATGGCGAAGGCCTACCGTTTCGGCCGGTTAAAAACAATCCGTCTGATCTGGCTCCCTTCCCTGCGCCCATTTCTGGATAGCGGGCTGAGTACCGGACTTGGTCTTGCCTGGAAATCAGGGATTGCGGCTGAAGTCATCTGCCCGCCCCGCTACGCGATCGGCACAGAGCTTTCCAAAGCCAAAACCGCGCTGCAATCACCAAAGCTCTATGCCTGGACCGTCGTGATCATTGTTTTGTCCCTGGCACTGGAAGCGGCGTTGCAGAAAATATTAAGCTTTCAAAAGTCGGGTGCGCCTTCTTCGTAGATTGAGCATTGCATGCGCATAAGTTCCTGGTGCTTTTGCATAAAATAAAAACGGTATGTGGATAAAACGGGCGCGATCTGTGCATAAGTCAGGCATGGTTTACGGGAGTCTGTGAATAAATCAGGTGTGCTATGTGAATAAATTAAGCTTGTTATGTGAACAAATCGAGTGTGATTTGCGCATGGGTTAAGCACCTTTTGCGCATGGGTTAAGCACTGTTTGCGTAAAAATCTGGCGTGAATTGGTATGACCAGGAATATGAGGAGACATGCATGGAAAAGCTTCGGTTCGAAAATCTTACATTTTCCTATGGCAATAAAAAAGAAAAGATACTGGATCAGTTCAACCTGGAGCTTCCCCTGGAAGGCCTGACGGCTTTGTCTGGTCCATCCGGATGTGGCAAAACCACACTGCTGCGTATCCTCGCCGGCCTGGAGAAGCCGGCAAATGGCAGTATATCTATCGAGACTGAGGGAAAGGAATGTGTTGGCGGCGCAGGCTGCCATCTGCCTGAGTCTGGACGAGAAAAGGAAAAGAGCCTTTCCGTCGAGGAGGTCTGCATCCTGTTTCAGGAGGATCGTCTTCTGCCATGGCGGACAGTGCGGGAGCATCTCACGGATGTCCGGCCTGGCCAGGTCGAGGAATGGCTTGCTTTTGCTGAGCTAGAGGGTGAGAGAGATGCCTATCCGGGAGAGCTTTCCGGCGGCCAGGCCCGGCGTCTCGCGCTGGCGCGCTGCTGCGCACTGGGCGGGAGCCTGATGCTGCTGGATGAGCCATTTACCGGGGTGGATACAGACCGGCGCATGCGTATCCTGGGGCGTTTAAAAAAAATGGGAACTCCCATGATTCTCGCGACCCATGAACCTGACGTTGTGGCTGCATGCCGGAATGTGATTAGTCTGGAGGGGCCTCCGCTGCGTGCACATTGACATGCTGCTGTCCATGAATCAGGAAAGCCATGAAAATGAAAACGGGCTTTGACATTCCTGTAGGAATCTATTACTTTATAGATAGTTGATGTATGACTTAGCACGAGTGGAGGAAAGGATATGGCAGAAGCTATGACCAGGGATGAATTTAAGACAATTATGGAAATGGTTCGCATGATTATACAGGGGTCAGCCGATAAGGAAGAGGCTTTAAAAAAGATTAATAGTCTGGCAATCCTGAAGGAGAACAAAAAAGACGAGGAGTGAGAGCCTTAAAAAGCAGTCTTAATGTTTTCTTAGCCAAATTGGTACAAAACAACCGGGATTCTGAATATACCATACAAGGCTGATGGCCGGTATCCCGGAAGAACATACCTGCTCCGGAGGATCTTCATATCCTGGCAGGAAACAATCGACCAGAATAGATGTTCATATCGCAAAGATAGTATAACAAACAGGCAGCCCCATGCAGGCTCCGTCAGATTTTCAGCGCCAGAAAGACCAGCACGGCAGCCGCGACGGGCACGCTGACAGTGTCGTAACCATGCTTTGAAATCAGCTCAACAAACGCCGCACAGACGGAGATGACAAACCCGGCCAGAATGGTGACCGGCCACGAAACGCCGACGAGCGGAAGACAGATCAGCAGTATGATAAAATCTACGAGTACCATCCCGCCGCTGCCCTCAAATGTCTTGTGGTTGTCCGCGATACGCCAGCCGATGTGGTGCTTTCCGAAACGTTTTCCGGCAAGAGCGGCAGTGCAGTCCCCGACGCCCCACACCAGAATCGCGATAATGACCGCCGCTTTGGAGCCCAGAATCCCCCAGAATACGGCTACAAGGCCTGCTTCCATGAAAAACAGCAGAAGCAGGCTTTTTTTGATTTCCCCATGCTCGCGCTCCTGCAATATGGTCTGATAGTATTTTGTATTTTCCAGCAGGTGCAGGATCGGGTATACGACTGCAGCGAAAAGAAGCGCCACGATCGCCACAACGTACCAGAGATCCTCGGAGGCCGCCATGACGGGTGTGGTGAGAAATGCAATAATGTGTAAAAATTTGCGCCGAAGCTCGCCGTCTACTTTAAGCACACCGAAGCAGAAGAGGGCGATGGCGACAGCGACTACCAGGAAAATCAGCAGATGCAGGATTGTCTGCAGAACCCCAGAAATAACAGGTGGAAGGACAGCATCCCGGAAATAATTCAGATAAATCATAGCTGCGCCCAGGAATGTCAGCGCCACGCCTGTGACCAGCCCGACTGTGCGGTTGCTCACCCGGTTGGCAAACTGTGCGGAGAGCAGGGAAGACAGGGTCGCAGTCACAATGCAGATCACAAGCACATTCCAGCGCTCCATGACGATGGCAGGATGGATCAGCGTGTGGCTGACAAATGCGATCAGCGCGGTAAAGGTCATGATAAAGGTGCTGGTGCCGACCGCCGTCTTTAATTCATAGCCTAAAAACATCGTGAACACGACAAGCATCATCATGCCGCCGCCGGTTCCCACAAAACCAGTGCCAAACCCAATGGTCAGGCCGAAGAAAAGCGAGATGGCAATCTCTTTCGCGCCAAGCTTCACGCCGGAGCCTTCCGCGTCCTCATTGGAGCTGTCCGGCTTTACCAGAAACCGGATGCCGATGCAGAAGGTCAGAAACAAAGTAAACCCGCCGAGCACCTGGCTTCCGGCCAGATAGGCGACGTAGCTTCCGATCGTACTCATGGAAAGGATGCAGGCCAGCATAATCCAGCCGTGCTTCAGGTCGATCTTTTTATTTTTCGCATAGGTGGCGCTCGTCACCGCAGATCCCAGAATATCCGAAGCCAGGGCGATCGCCGTCGCCTGATACGGCCCAAATTCACCTCCGAATGAAGGACAAAGTACAATCAGAATCGGCACCATGACTGTCGCGGCAGACAGCCCGGCCAGCCCCGTCCCGACACCGGCGCCGATAGCCGCAATCACGTACCAGAAATATTCCATGAAGAACCCCTCCTGTCAAACCGTCGCCTGCAAATTTACCTGAAATTTACACATCCATTACCTGTTTCTTACCAAGAAGTATAGCAAAAAAAATTGAAAATTCAAGTGACTGAAGAAAATATAAAAAAGACTTGAAAAATATATAGTAATAGTATATAATCAATTTAATAAGAATAGATTACGCAAGGAGAACACGCACAGCGGAATAGAATGTACTGTCTGTGGAAATAATATGTCTGCGGAAATAATAGATGTGGCTGCCGCGATTTCTTTGTATCTATTACTTGGTGAAACTGTCGAATATTGTAAAACACGAAAGATAAGGAGTCACTTGGTAAAGCTGTCAAATATTGTAAAACACGAATGATAAGGAATCGGAAAACCTTGCCTTTGAAATCACCTCCTGTGAGGGTGGCGAGGCATGGGTCCGGCACAAATACCGTGCCGGGTAATTTTCGAAAGAAGATGGTATTGGACCGAATGTAATCAATACGTGGTCAGCGATGGAAGCCTCCGTTGCTTCGCAAAAAAAAGCCGTTTCTGTAAGCACAGGAAGCGGTTTTAAAAAGAATTATGACGCACAGTGGGACATATCTGCCCTCGATATATCCCAAAGTATGGTAAAAAGGGATACGTTTTTCTCGGTGAAAAATTTACAATCCGAACTAACTTTGTCTCTCGACAGTGGGAATTCTACATCATTATGAGATCTCTGTCAAGACTGATAGCGAAAATTCCATGAGTTTCCGCCTGCCAGGAGGGTAAAAATTCGGAAGATAACGATTCACCAGTGGTCAAAATCGTGGTCAAAAATTACCATCCCGGATCCTATGCGTCACCCGTTAATTCTTTGTAATATCTGACCACGTTTTTTCCTTAGAAAGCGAGGTTTTACAATGGGTAGACCAGGAGAAAATATTCACAAGAGAAAAGACGGGCGTTGGGAAGCACGAGTAGTTATTGGAACCCCTGTAGATGGCAAGACAAAGTACAAGTCTTTCTATTCACGAAACTATCAGGATGTCAGGACAAAGAAAAAAGAATTCCTCCTGACGCTGAACGGTCTGTCGACACCTGCGGTTGGCACTATGCAGGCAGGTATCGGGACAGCCTGCGTTACAGCACCAGACACTATGTCTGCATCTTCTTTGCCTGCGGCTCCCTTATCACCGGAAGCTTATGCACAAGCTGCATTACAATCTACTATGCAATCCCTATCAGAATCACCAGACCAGGCGATTCCTTTTTCCGATGTCGCCAGACAGTGGCTCACTTACAAAAAGTTATCACTGAAGGAGTCCTCCTACGCATTTTACTCCATCATGATCGAGAAGCATCTGCTTCCGAATTTCGGGGAGGTTGCGGTCAGTGACATTGAGTCTGAGCAAATCAATACCTTCCTGTCAACTCAAAAGGCGTCCGGGCACGCAAAGAACGGTGGACCGCTCGCGGATAAGACCTTATCCGAAATCAAATCCATCCTGATCCGGATCCTCCGGCACGCGAAATCTCTGCACTATATCAGCGAAGTGCCCGATTCCGCGCCAGTTGCAGTCAAAAAGAAGGCAACTTCTGTGTTTACTGAGCAGGAAATGATTCTCATTGAAAACAAAGCGCGGGAAGAAGATACCGCGTTCGCCGTCGGCATACTCCTTACCGCTTATTCCGGGATCCGGATAGGTGAACTGTGTGCCCTGAAGTGGGAGGACTTTGACTGGGCTAACGGCACCTTCCACATCAGTAAGACCATTTCCCGCATCAATGATGTCGACGGGGAATCAGACGCAAAGACCCATCTCGTCATCGGTTCGCCGAAGACAGATTGCTCCAACCGGACGATCCCGATCCCTGAGAGTGTCCAGAAATATTTCAAAGATCACGCCGGAGATCCTTCGCATTATGTGCTCACCGGAAAAGATAAATTCATGGAACCGCGCGTCTACCGCGCCCGCTATGCCCGCTTTCTGAAAAGAGCGGGCGTAAAGCACCACACGTTCCACACCTTGCGTCATACCTACGCGACAAATTGCGTGGAACAGGGCGTGAATGTGAAAGCTCTCAGCGAGATCCTCGGGCATTCCGACGTATCTATTACGCTGGCGCGCTATGTACACCCCTCCATGGAGCTGAAAAAAGCACAGGTAAATAAACTGAAAACATTTGCAAATCGTTAAACACATCATACGGAACTTCCTTAGCAGAAGACATCCCAGGGTCCGTCGACGATCCTCACGGCAGACCCTGGGAAACTGCACGCAAAAATAGATCTTCAATTCCATCTAAAGTGCCATCCAGTCAGAAAAGGAGCAACGAAAGCTTCATCCGGTCAGGTCAGGGCCAGCGAAAGCTCCACCCGGTCAGGCCAGAATCAAAATCAGTCTCCGTCGCCAGTGGTCAAAATCGTGGTCAAAATTACCCGGAAAAGTCAGAAAAGGCCGGAAAAGCCCGCAATTCCAACAAAAATGACCGGGGTAATCCCTTTTTACCATACTAACGGATCACCTCGGCGCATACATCATGCAGGCCCCCTGCCTTCAGAAAAGCCAACAGGGTATTACGCAGCTATTGTACAACAAAAAATTCAAAATGTATAGGAAAATTTGTCACATCCCGTACATTTTTCGCTTTTTGTGTAAAAAAGGCGCTGTAGTCTGACAGACAGACGGAAAACTGTCATGATATGTCATCTTTGATTATAAAATCCAGACTCTTGAACGCGTGACGCTCCGCCGCCGTGGACAAGTCCGGACGTCATAATGGAAAACAAAAATCGCGCAGTAAGATAGAACGCCGCATAAAACATGGTTGCGGCGTATCGTCAGGGCAGGGCGATATGGCGAAGCTATGCCCTGGGCAGGGAGAAGCAAGTAGTGGAGAAGTAAGTAGTCTGGGGATTCTTTATAATACTGGCTTTTGCTTTGTGTTTTTTGTTAATCCATGAATCAGAATACTATATGAGAGTTATGAATGAGAGTTATGAAAAGGGGCAAATGGGAGGCAGGATGAAGATTCGGCACTGGAAAGTAATCGCGGCAGGTTTAATGATTTACGATGCTGTGGCTATCGCGTTCTCTTACTTCTTTGGACTGTGGCTGAGATTTGATTTCAGGTTCACGACCATAGATACGGAATATCTGCAGGCGTATATACGGTTTCTTCCTGCATATATTGTGGCATCTATCATCTTTTTCTGGTTTATGCGTATGTACCGGGGAATCTGGCGGTTTGCGGGATTTAACGAATTGCTTCGCTATGCCGCATCATCAGTGATTGCATCCGTTGCGCACGCGGCGTTTATCACCGTGATTTGCCACAGGATGCCGTTTTCCTATTATATCGTAGGCGGGGTAATCCAGCTGATTCTCGTTGTCGGCATCCGGTTCTCCTACCGGTTTTACACACAGGTGATCGTCCGGAAGACTCTCACCCAGGAAGAGAATCCGGCGAAGCGGGTCATGATTATCGGCGCCGGTGCAGCGGGAAGAACGATTGTGCGTGAGCTGCAGCAGTCGGATAAGACAAACCTGAGTCCGCGCTGCATCATCGACGACAATCCGAACAAGTGGAACCGCTATGTGGAAGGTGTGCCGGTCGCCGGCGGCAGAGATGACATCCCGGCCTTTGTGGAGAGACTTCATATCGAAGAGATTTATTTCTGCATTCCGACCGCAACGCCGCAGGAAAAAAAGGAAATCCTCAATATCTGCAAGGAAACCGGCTGTACGCTAAAAAGCCTTCCGGGTCTCTATCAGCTTACTAATGACGAGGTGCTTGTCAGCAGACTGAGGTCTGTGGCAGTGGAAGATCTGTTAGGCCGCGATCCGATCCGGGTCGATATGGCGGGAATCTTCCAATACATAAAAGGCAAGACCATTCTCGTCACAGGCGGCGGCGGAAGCATCGGCAGTGAGCTGTGCCGTCAGATTGCCGGCCATGAGCCGGAGCGTCTGGTGATTTTCGATATCTACGAGAATACGACATACGCCATCGAACTGGAGCTGCGGGAGAAGTATCCGAACCTGAAGCTGAACGTGCTGATTGGCTCCGTAAGAGACAGCCGCAGGATCAATATGGTGTTCGATATCTTTCACCCGGATATTGTATTTCATGCGGCCGCGCACAAGCATGTTCCACTGATGGAATACAGTCCGAACGAGGCGATCAAGAACAATGTCATTGGTACCTATAAAACTGCTTATGCGGCGCTCACACATGGAGCGCAGAGGTTTGTTCTGATTTCCACAGATAAGGCCGTCAACCCGACCAACATCATGGGGGCCTCCAAACGTCTGTGCGAGATGGTCATCCAGAGCATGGATACGGTCAGCAAGAGCGGAAGGTGGGATCTGCTCCCTTTTGTGCATGCACATAAGGACAAAATAATCAACGGACAGGTTGCCGGCGATCCAGTCGACCATAGAGCTGCCGGTTGGGAAAACGCGGACTGCGCGGATAAGGTCGAGCTGGCTAATATGGATGCAGCCATGGTGCAGGGAATGCAGGGAAGTGCCAAAGAATACGGGAAGCTGCAGGTCGAGAGCGTCAAGAACAAAGAACGCACAGGTACGCAATTTGTAGCTGTACGCTTCGGAAACGTACTCGGCAGCAACGGCTCTGTCATCCCGAGATTTAAAAAACAGATCGAAGCAGGTGGTCCCGTCACAGTGACACATCCAGAAATCTCTAGATATTTCATGACAATTCCAGAAGCTGTTACTCTGGTACTTCAGGCCGGCACCTATGCCTGGGGCGGGGAAATATTCGTGCTTGATATGGGAGAACCGGTCAAGATCGATACCCTGGCAAGAAATCTGATTAAATTGTCCGGATACAAGCCGGATGAGGACATTCCCATTGCCTACACCGGTTTACGCCCAGGAGAAAAATTGTATGAGGAAAAGCTCATGGCAGAGGAAGGAATCAAGAAAACGGACAATGAGCTGATTTATATTGGAAAACCCATTCCGTTAGATGCTACGGGTAAACCGATTCTTGAGGTCAAAAATCAAAAATTTGAAGTCAAACAACAAAGAAAAATGTGCAATATATATAGAAATCTGTTGCTTGACACCGAAAATTTGGTGAATGACACCATACAACCGGTTTAACCGTAGCATGACAGGCTGAAAAATAAGCGATTTTTATGTAAAGGGTCATGCTACAGGTAAACCGATGGTTAAGTGTGAGAACAAGTAGTAGAACCTGAGTATTTATTAAAAGGTTCTGTCATGTAATCGGGGAAATTACACGAGAGAACCCTGTAATAAGCACTCAGGAGAGTGCTAAGAAAGGAGATGGATGGCAATCAGCTAAATAGTTCTGAATGACTGCCGAGGCGATAAAGAAGCAAAACCAATGTGTTGGCCTCTTTTCTATAGACCAATAGCCAGTCTGGATCCACATGGCATTCCCGGTAGGAAATATAGTTACCAGTCAATTCATGGTCTCGATATTTGGGTTCAAGGGGAATGTCGTTGGCAAGCTGATCGATAATTTCAAACAGTTTATCCAGATTTTTGTTTTGCTTCCTGGCCAGTTTAAGATCCTTTTTAAATTGAGTAGTAAACTTGACTTCATACCTCATACTTCAAGAGCCTCCCTTAACTCACGAATGCTGGAGTATCCTTTCGTCGAGGGATCCGCAAGGATTGCATCTCCTTCGCGGAAAGCTGCAAGAGTAGTTTCATTTGGGACATCTGCTTTGACATCGAATGGCAATCCGTTTGTGCGAAGTGATTGTCTTAGAAAAATGTTGATAGCCGTAGACATGTTCATTCCAAGGCTTTCAAAAAGACTTTCACATTTTGCCTTGATATCTTCATCGGTGCGGATATTGATATTAGTCATAGCCATAATGTAATACCTCCTTAGATTATTGCATACATTGTAACACAATGTGCGCATGATTGCAATAAAAATAATGACGTTATTGCTTTGAAACGAGAAAATACCTGTTGAATGATCAGATAACCTGGGAAGGAAAAGAAAAAATGTCAACATTAGGTCAGCGCATCAGGATGCTGAGGAGTACTCAGAAAATGAATCAGACCGCTCTTGCAGAGGCAATGCATGTGTCAATGTACACAGTTTCTGCATGGGAACGGGATCTTCAAAAGCCAGAGTACAACAAGCTGCAATCCCTGAGCAAGTTGTTTAATGTGAACCTCTCATATCTCCTTGGAGAAAGTGAGGATAGCAGCCCGCCGATCCCGAATGTGGATGAGGAAGCTGTAT
Organism: Lachnospiraceae bacterium; assembly: GCA_021203145.1. Taxonomy (GTDB): domain Bacteria; phylum Bacillota; class Clostridia; order Lachnospirales; family Lachnospiraceae; genus Choladousia. Next base: position 13,946 of record JAJQBS010000012.1, read on the forward strand.
GGGCAGACAATGACGTGGAAGCGATGCAAAACGCCGCTAAGATGCTCACACAACTCAGCTTCAGATCCAGAATGATCATACGGGCAAGCATCATCCAGGCATACCAAATTGAGAAAGACGCCGGTACTCTTCGAAAAGGGTACGAGGTGTACATGACCAGGTATGACGATGATGATGAGTCGGATTCCGGCGGCGAGGAGCCTGTGGATGAAAAATTGGAGCAGGAGAATGGCGAAAAGTAGAGGGTAAACCTGTGATGCAATAGGAATGGGTTTAACCGTAACATATGGCAAAAAAACGCAACGGGTAAACCGATTGTGAAAGTTGCTATAAAAGCTGATTCGGGTTTATAGCAAAATGACGGGAACCTTCCTAAAGACACAATATCTTGTGTTTCGGTGCAATATGAACCACAATATATAGCAGTTCTGTACAAAGAAGGACTAAAATAGGGATTAGAATTTGTGCGCCTTGCACAAAAAATCTCATATCTACCCGAAATTAGATGCTACGGGTAAACCGATGGTAAAAACTAATAAAAATAAGCCCTATTACCTCTTAAATTGCCTACGCAGGATGCAACGGCCGGGAGCTTTTCACAAGCGGGGCTGATGATGAGATCTATAAGATATCCGCCGGCATTCCCCGGATGATCAACCGTGTATGTGAAAACAGCCTGATGTATGCCTACCAGCAGCAGAAACGCCTGATAGATGAACACATGGTGAGGTTTGTTGCGGATCATGAGATGCTGCTTGTCTATGACTAAGGTCAGGTCGGTAACAATAATAATAGAAGCTGACCCGAGAGCATATCAGGGCTTTCAAGCCCTTGACTACCCACAAGCATAGCCGAAACCACTTGTCAAGGTATTGATTCGCGAAAAATTCTCATCCAAAACGAATGATTTTTTGCGGATTATTATCACCGCCCATCAAAAAGAAAGAGCTGATAAAGTGTCATCCAAATTCGCACTTTACCAGCCTTGTTTTTTTCTATATTATGTATGTGTAGTTGTGAACAAAGGAGGGCGCTGACCCTACGAAAGTTGCTGCCCTCCTTTTCACCCGCCGGCAGGCACATAAGCCCCTGCCGCACATACTTATGATAATCGATTTTCAGCATTCTTTCAAGGACTATGATGAAATTTTAAATTTTTATGGGATCTGGAATTATTCCTGTCCAAAGTGCAGAGCCAAACATTCCATGGGGCGGCATGGAACATATGAAAGGAACATCATTTTCTGGGAAGAAGGATGCCTGACAGAAACCCGTGGGAAAATACTGAGACTCCAGTGTTCTTCCTGCGAAGGCACACATGCCGTGCTTACTATGGACATCATCCCGTTTTTCATATACTCCATGGCAGCTTTCATGTCTTTGATCGAACTGTGCCTGGACCCGGATGGCTCCGTCCCGAAAACAGAAGAACAGACAGGAGTTCCCTGCCAGTTGCTCTACCGCTTTTTGCTTATCTTTAACGAGTACAGGGACAGGCTGTCCGTCCTTCTACGGCAGGAGAGCCTTTGGGATGCGTCTGCCAACCCGCTTCCAAGTGAGATTTCAGACATACTTTCAGCACAGCCCCCGCCAAAGATAGAATCTGCCTTTTTTCGGACGTTTCGCGCCCCATTGTTTCTTCATCGGCGCAGTACGGTCTCCTACCCGCTCCGTTTTGGGACGGCAGAAGCGTGATTCCTGCCTCCCCACATAACCTGTGAATTGTTTTCAGGCCACCTGCCGCGTACAATAGCATCATCAAAAGACAAAGGAGGTTTTTCCAATGACAGATGATGAAATGAAGCGTCAGATGGCCCTGTTCCGGTTCTCCCTGATCGCTCCCGCTGTAGCCGGGACGTTCCCCCAGTCGAGCATGATTGACTATTTCAGGGAAACCTGCCGGAAAGAATACAGGCTCCCGAATGGGAAAATGACAACTTTCTCACCGCTGACGCTGAAAAAGTGGTACTGGCTCTATACGGACCGGGGACTGGACGCGCTGATCCCAAAGGCGCGTATTGACACAGGGCATCCGAGGGTACTCTCAGACGACGTATGCCGCCAGATCAAAGCGTACCGGGAACAGTTCCCCTATATCACGGGGAAGAAGATCTACGAGAAGCTGATTGAGGACGGGCATATGAAGCCGACTGACGCGTCGCTCGATTCCATCTACCGTTACATGAAAGCGGAGGACATGACGCGGAACGGGATGCCGCAGCAGGAATGCCTGGCGTTCGAGTTCGAGCATGCTAATGACTGCTGGCAGGCGGATACTACCGTCGGGCCGACGATTGCCGTCGACGGAAAGCACCGCAAGACGTATCTGATCGCGTTTATCGACGATGCTAGCCGCCTCCTGGTCCATGGCGAGCTGTTCTTTGAGGACAATGCCCTGAACATGCAGAAGGCGTTCCAGAAAGCGATCCTGAAGTTCGGGGTGCCGCGTCGGATTTTCGTCGATAATGGTGCCAGCTTCAGGAACAGCCAGCTGGACTGGATCTGTGCGGAACTCGGAATTGTAAAGATCCATTCAAAACCGTACCATCCACAGGGGAAGGCAAAGATAGAAAGGAGCTATGGCACCGAAAAATCGCGCTGGATGAACTGCACGGACTGGAACAGCTTCCATTCGCTGGAGGATGTGAATGCCAGTTACCACCAGTATCTGGACGCTGAATACAATAACAGTGTGCATTCCTCTATCGGAATGACACCGCGCGAGCGCTATCTGAAGGATTTCGACTCCCTGCGTTTTCTGGAAAAATCGGTGGTGGAGGAAGGGTTCCTGCACCGCATCACCCGGAAGGTGACGCCGACCGCAACGGTTTCCCTGTTCAAAGTATCCTACGAAGTCCCGCAGCAGTATATCGGCCACACAATCCATCTGCGTTACCGCCCGGAGGATATGTCTGAGATTTACATTTATGATGGCGACAGCTCGAAGCGCCTCCATACGGTCTGTCCCGTGAAGAAGCTTGACAACACGAAGAGGCGGCGGCAGCCGAATATCAGCTACGACTCCATGGACGGGGGTGATGCGGATGTATAAGGCATACTGGGGGATGGAATTCAACCCTTTTGACAAGGAGATTCCCGAAAAGCAGTTTTATAAGAGCCGTGACTATGAGGAAATGACGAAGCGCCTGGAATACCTGCGGAACGTCAGGGGGATCGGCCTGTTCACCGGGCTGCCAGGCACAGGGAAGACGGCATGCCAGCGGGCGTTTGCCCAGAGCCTGAACCCGAACCTCTATAAAACAGTCTATCTGCCCATGACGACAATCAGTGCCAGCGAATTCTACCGTGACCTGGCAGGCGGCCTTGGCCTGGAGCCGAGCTACCGGAAGATTGAAAACTTCCGCAACATACAGGAGCGGATAAAGTCCCTTTACCGGGAACAGAAGACAACGCTGGTGATCATGATTGACGAGGCACAATACCTCAGCCGTGCAATCCTCGCGGACCTGAAGATGCTGATGAATTTTGAAATGGACAGCAGGAATTACGCGGTGCTGGTCCTCTCCGGGCAGCCGACGCTGAACAACACGCTTTCAATGCAGTTCCACGAAGCGCTGCGGCAGCGGATCGTAATCAGCTACAACATGGAGGGGCTTACCCCAGAGGAAGTAACTGCTTATGCGAAAGACCGGATGAAACTGTGCGGTGTGACGCAGGAGATTTTTGATCCGGCGGCGCTTGAGGCAGCATATGGCTGCTGTGGCGGAAGTATCCGTCGTCTGAATACGCTGCTGCACCGTGCCCTGATCATCGGATGTGAAGAAAAACTCCGGACAGTCGGGACAAAGACCATTATGGACGCAGCAAACGAAATAGACCTGGTATGAGGAGGGAAACAGGCATGAAAGGCAAAAAGAAGAAGACAAAAAAGCTGCCAGAGGAAAAGCTGATTAACATGCTGGACGATTATGACGAGCTTTTGGATTTGTTGGAGGATACCATGCAGGAATTCGACCAGCTTCACATAGAACTCAGCGAAGCAATAGACGACATACAGGACGGCCTGGGGGATGCCAGGAGGCGCTTGGTGCACTGCCGGATGAAACTGAGGAGGTTTCAGCCTGTCACACAGGTCAGTTATACGGAAGAGGAAGCCCCGGTACTTCCATTTGATGCATAGGAGGCGGGCAGTAATGGGGAAATTTATATACAGCCCGAACGAAGCCATCAAGAACAACGTGATCGGCACCTACAAAACAGCCTACGCCGCCCTCACCCACGGAGCCCAGCGATTCGTCCTGATTTCCACAGACAAGGCAGTCAACCCGACCAACATCATGGGCGCCTCCAAGCGCCTTTGCGAAATGGTGATCCAGAACATGGACGCAGTCAGCAAAAGCGGAAGGTGGGACCTGCTCCCTTTTGTGCATGCGCACAAAGATAAGGTAATCAGCGGGCAGGCAACTAACAGTCCGGCAGCTAACGGTCAGGCAGCCGACGGGCAGACAGTCAATTTAGCCTCCTGTGTGATCGCCGGCAAGACAGCGGAATCAGTCTCTGGTCAGGGTCCGGCCGTCAATAAGACCGTAGAAACAGCCTCGGATCCGGCCGCCAGAGCGATCACAAAAACAGCAGCTCAGGAAGCAGCCGCAGCCCTGACACAGGGAGAAACACGGAATCAGAAAAATGCACAGAAACACGGTACCAAAGATGAAAAACTGAAAATCGTGTATTTTGTCAAGAGGAAATCCCTAAAATCGGAAGAAAAATTCCCCGTTTTCGG
>JAJQBS010000066.1 GCA_021203145.1 Lachnospiraceae bacterium
CCGCACAATGGATGCCGTCCGCCGAAGCGCAGAAGAGTCTAATCAGGGAGGTCTATAGAAAATGGCAGTTAACAGAGTTCCTGTTCTTAAAAGATGCAGATCCCTTGGCCTTGAGCCGACGGTTCTGGGATATGATAAGAAATCCAGAAGAGAGCTGAAGAGAACCAACCGCAAGGTCAGTGAATACGGCCTCCAGCTCCGTGAGAAGCAGAAAGCAAAATTTATCTACGGCGTGCTTGAGAAACCGTTCCGCAATTATTACAAAAAAGCTGACAAAATGCAGGGCCAGACGGGTGCGAATCTTATGATCATGCTGGAGAGCCGTCTGGACAATGTGATTTTCCGCCTTGGCTTTGCCAGGACGAGAAAGGAAGCGCGCCAGATCGTTGATCATAAGCAGGTGCTGGTGAACGGAAAGCAGGTGAACATTCCTTCGTATCTTGTGAAAGCAGGAGACAAGATCGAGATTAAGGAAAAATGCAAGAGTTCTCAGAGATACAAGGATATCCTTGAGGCGACGAACGGCCGCCTTGTACCGGAGTGGCTGGAAGCCGATTCCGAGGCGCTGGAGGGAACCGTAAAAGAGCTTCCGACCAGGGAAGTGATTGATGTCCCGGTAAACGAGGTGCTTATTGTCGAGCTCTATTCGAAGTAAAAGTACGCGGTATAGAAAAGGAAACCCTCGGTCAACGATAAAGCAGGCGGCGTAAAGCCATCTGCCATAACCCAAAAAGGAGGGGCTATAGAGTGTTCGATTTTAACAAACCTAAAATTGAAATCGCGGAGATGTCAGAAGATAAAAGATTTGGGCGGTTTGTAGTTGAGCCGCTTGAGCGAGGCTATGGGACGACACTCGGTAATTCTCTGAGAAGGATTATGCTTTCTTCTCTGCCGGGTGCGGCCGTTAGTCAGGTCAAAATCGAAGGCGTACTGCATGAATTCAGTTCGATCCCAGGTGTCAAAGAAGACGTCACAGAGATTATCATGAACATCAAATCACTGGCGATTAAAAACAGCAGTGATACGAATGAGGCAAAGATCGCTTACATTGAATTTGAAGGGGAGGGAGTCGTGACCGGCGCTGATATCCAGGTGGATCAGGACATTGAGATCATGAACCCGGATCAGGTCATTGCGACTCTCAACGGAGGACCGGATTCCCGGCTTTTCATGGAGCTGACGATCACAAAGGGGCGCGGCTATATCAGCGCAGAGAAGGGCAAAAGCGAGGATATGCCGATCGGCATGATCGCGGTTGACGCGATCTATACGCCGGTGGAGCGTGTCAATCTGACAGTAGAGGATACCCGTGTGGGTCAGGTGACGGATTATGACAAGCTGACACTGGATGTCTATACGAATGCGACGCTGGCACCGGACGAGGCGGTCAGCCTTGCCGCGAAGGTGCTGAGCGAGCATCTGGGACTGTTTATTGACCTCTCTGAGAATGCAAAGTCCGTAGAAGTGATGAATGAGAAGGAAAACGACGAGAAGGAAAAGGTTCTTTGGATGAATATCGATGAGCTGGAGCTGTCTGCCCGTTCCTTCAACTGCCTGAAGCGCGCGGGGATCAATACCGTCGAGGAGCTTTGCAGCCGGACTTCGGAGGATATGATGAAGGTTCGCAACCTTGGCCGCAAGTCCCTTGAGGAAGTCCTCAGCAAGCTGAAGGAGCTCGGCCTGTCTCTGAATCCGAGCGATGAACAAAGATAGCGAGCGGCAAAATCCCCGCTCACTACAATACGATATTGAGATGCCGTCAGTAAGCCCGAAGAGCGTGGCGGTGCACGGCAGGCGAAAGCAATGTCTGCTGTAATAATGGAGGATAATTACAATGTCAGGATATAGAAAACTCAGCAGAACCTCTTCTCAGAGAAAAGCCCTGCTCCGCAACCAGGTGACTGCCCTGATCTACAACGGCAGGATCGTAACGACGGAGGCAAAGGCGAAGGAAGTGCGCAAAATCGCGGAACACCTCATCGCTCTGGCTGTCAGAGAAAGGGATAATTATGATACCGTTACGGTTACCGCCAAGGTCGCGCGCAAGGACAAGGACGGCAAGCGTGTGAAGGAGGTAAAGGACGGAAAGAAGGTTACCGTCTATGATGAAGTGCAGAAGGAAATTAAAAAGGATCGTCCGAGCCGTCTGCATGCGCGTCACCAGATGATCAAGGTGCTTTATCCGGTCAAAGAGGTGCCGAAGGAGGCTTCCGGCAGGAAGAAGAATACGAAGCAGGTCGATCTTCCGGCGAAACTGTTTGATGAGATCGCGCCGAAATACGCGAACCGCAATGGTGGATATACCCGGATTGTCAAGCTTGGACAGCGCAGGGGCGACGGAGCTTCGACGGTTGTTCTTGAGCTGGTATGACGGATTTTGCATCCAGGATCCCAGGATACCCCCGGATGATGGGATTCGCCAGATAAAACCTGGAATTTATGAAGTAAAACCGCTTGCCCACGGATCGGGAGGCGGTTTTTCTTTTGCATAAATAAGCACATCTGCGAGGGGATTCGGATTTAAAGCGATTTTAATTGGCCGGATGCCGTTACAGGTCACACCTGTAGAAGCAAAAATAACGTAAATCTGGTCAGGGTGTGACATGTAACACGTGATGGCTACATGTCGCCGTCGCGCTTACAAAATAATTTGACATTTGCTGTATTCTGTGCTATCGTGTTTACCAGATCAAGGTGAACGTTTCTGTCTAATCAAGACAATTAATTTTCCCATGAAGTCATATGAGCAGTATTTCTTATCTATTTACGTATCTAAGAGGTGTTTATGAGAGAAAAATATGAATCCCTGTCCCTGGCCATTTTAAAGGATCTTGCGAAGGCGAGAGGCATGAAGGGAACGTCCGCTTTAAGAAAAGCGCAGCTGATCGAAGCGATGCTTGAGCAGGACGAGAAAGACAAGGCCGCTGACCAGGTGGAGGCAGCGAAAAGCATGGATGGGGGCAAAGACCATCAGGAAGCTGGAAGCAGCAGTTCTGAAACGAACAGTACGAACGACAGAAAAAACAGACCGCGCAGAAATTCGGTGAAGAAACGCGAAACGAACAGAGCAGACGAAAAGCAGACAATAGCGGCGCACAGTGAGCCGCAGCAGGACTCAGATGGAGCGATTGCGACGCAAGATAAAGCACTGCAGGGGTCTGAAGAAACACCCGGGATGCATAATGAGGCACATCAGGGCGCTTCAGAAGCAGCGGTAGTGTTCAATGAGGCATATCCGGGCTCCCCAGAAGCAGCGGCGGTGTCCAATGAGGCGCATCAGGGTTCGGAAGAAGCACCTGCTGTGTCGGGCGTGCTGCCGCAGAATTCAGAAGATGCCCATATGGTACGCCATTTGGCACAGCAGAGAGATTCACAGGAAGGACATCCGCAGCGTGCCGTAACGGGAAGAAACGCGGAAGAAATGCGCCCGCAGCGCAGTGGCGTTGGAAGAAACCAGGCAGGAGGGACGTCCTCCCGGGAGGATTCGCAGGACAGGTCTTTCATGTCCAGACGCAGAAGAACACCGGAGGGCAGTTCCAGGACTTCTTACGACCGAAACAGCCCGGAGCGGCGTACCTACGCGCCAAGGATGAGGTCAAGCGTGGGTGAACCTGCAGAAAACCGCCGCGGACACGGGATGTCCGGGAGTGCACCGGAAGGCCGCGGCAACGGAACGTCGGGAAACGTACCGGAAGGTCGCAGCTATGGTACATCGGGGAGCACACCGGAAGGCCGCAGCTATGGGACATCCGGGAACGCACCGGAAGGCCGCAGCTATGGGACGCCGGGGAGCGCACCGGAAGGCCGCAGCTATGGGACGCCGGGGAGCGCACCGGAAGGCCGCAGCTATGGGACATCGGGGAACGCATCAGAAGGCCGTGGCTATGGAGATGTCGCGGGCGGCACGGAAAACCACAGTTATGGAAATACCGCAGCCGGCACGGAGGAGCATGTTTCTGGAATTGCTGCAAATACCGTGCCAGGAAGCAGTTTCAAAACGCCGGAGAATGATGCCGAAGCCCGCAGCCTGACGGATTCGGAAAACGCTGCCGAAACCCGCCGCGTGGATATTCAGCAAGGCCGGAGTTCGGAATCATATGAAGCGGCAGAAACACGCATGGCAGATGCGGATCGTCCACCGGCGGAGCTTTCGCAACTTGACAGCGGACAGTCTGTGAGCGGTATTCTGGAAGTGATGCCGGACGGATATGGCTTCATTCGCAGTGACAATTATCTTCCTGGAGAAAATGATGTCTATGTTTCCCCGTCGCAGATACGCCGATTTAATTTAAAGACCGGAGACATCATTTCCGGAAATATAAGAATCAAATTCCAGCAGGAAAAGTTCAGCGCACTCCTTTATCTGAAAAAAATCAATGGCCTGGCACCGTCCGAGGCAATGAAACGGTATAATTTTGAAGATATGACGCCTGTTTTTCCAAACGAGCGGCTCCGGATGGAACGGGAGCAAAGAGGCATCGCGATGCGGATTGTGGATCTGTTTTCTCCGATCGGGAAAGGACAGCGCGGCATGATCGTTTCCCCGCCGAAGGCGGGCAAGACAACTCTTTTGAAAGACATCGCGAGGTCGGTTTTGAAAAACAATCCGGAGATGCGCCTGCTGATCCTGCTGATTGACGAGCGCCCGGAGGAGGTCACCGACATCAAAGAGGCCATCTGCGGAGAGAACGTGGAGGTGATTTATTCTACCTTCGATGAGACTCCGGAGCACCATAAGCGCGTCTCTGAGATGGTGATTGAGCGTGCAAAGCGCCTGGTGGAGCAGAAACAGGACGTCATCATTCTGCTTGACAGCATCACGCGCCTGGCAAGAGCTTACAATCTGACCGTGCCGCCCAGCGGGCGTACACTTTCCGGCGGCCTTGACCCGGCAGCTCTGCACATGCCCAAGCGCTTCTTTGGCGCTGCCCGGAATATGCGCGAAGGAGGCAGCCTGACGATCCTGGCGACCGCCCTCGTCGATACGGGGAGCAAGATGGACGATGTCGTCTACGAAGAATTTAAGGGTACCGGCAACATGGAGCTTGTCCTGGATCGAAAGCTTTCCGAACGGCGGGTATTTCCGGCTATTGATATTCCGAAATCCGGTACGCGCCGCGAGGATCTGCTGCTGGACCGCGAGGAGCAGGAAGCGATTTACTATATGCGCCGGGCACTCAATGGCATGAAGCCCGACGATGCGGTGGAAAGTATCTTAAACACGCTCCTTCATACACGTGACAACCGTGACGTGGTAACACGGGTGAGACGACAGAAAGGTGTTTAAAAAAATCCTTGCTTTTATAGACGAACTATGCTATTCTCTGTTTGTTGTGTAAAAGAAAAGCAGACGACGCTTTTACAGGAAACTGCAGGGACTTGCAGGGATAGCCCGGGGAGACTTGCTGCGGTAACAGATGAGCGGCATTGGCCGGGAATTGGTTTCTTTTAAGAAACCAGCAGTTCACAAAATCGAGAAGAAGAGGTGAATAAAATGAAGGAAGCGATTCAGCCGAAGTATTACCAGGCAGAAGTGACCTGCAACTGTGGGAACACATTTGTGACAGGTTCTACGAAGAAAAGTATCCATGTGGAGATTTGCTCGAAGTGCCATCCGTTCTATTCCGGACAGCAGAAGGCGACTGCCGCGCGCGGACGTATTGAGCGGTTCAACAAAAAGTATGGTCTTCAGTAGAAATAAACCGGGAAAACAGGTGGGTTGAGGTTCTTGCGATCTCAACCTGTTTTCGTTATAGGGATAACAGATAAAGGAAGGGATTTTTATGAAACCATCCGGTATAGGGGGTCAGGCGGTTATTGAGGGTGTTATGATGCGCAACCGGGGCCGGTACGCGGTGGCCGTGCGGACGCAGGACGGAAAGATTGTCGTCGACACGCAGGACTGTTCGAGCGAGAAGCTCCAGAATCATAAGTTTGTAAAGCTGCCGATCATCCGGGGCGTGGTGAATTTTTTTGATTCGATGATTCTCGGCATGAAGACTCTGATGTTTTCTGCCTCCTTTTTTGCTGAAGAAACGGAAGAGGAGAAGAACGAGCGCGAGACGAAGGCGCGGAAAAAAGCATTTGAGAAGTCAGAGAAGCTCCGCGCAAAGGGCAAAATGGACGAGGCAGCAAAGGTGATCGAGAAATGTGAAAAAAAACTCGAAAAAGAGGCTGCCAGCGGGGATGCCTCCGGCGATGATGATTGGCTGATGACACTGACGGTTATTTTTTCACTGGTATTTTCCGTCGTGCTTTTTATGATGCTGCCTTATTTTATTTCCAGGCTGCTGCGCCCGGTGATCAGTTCAGAGATGGCACTTCTGATGATCGAGAGCGCGGTGAAGCTGGTGATTTTCTTTGGCTATCTGGTACTGATTTCAAGAATGAAGGATATCCAGCGTACATTCATGTATCACGGTGCGGAGCATAAGTGTATCAACTGCATTGAGAATGGCCTGGAGCTGAACGTGGAAAATGTGCGGAACAGCTCCCGTGAGCACAAGCGCTGCGGTACGAGCTTTCTGTTTATCGTCATGTTTATCAGTATTATCTTTATTATGCTGTTCAGTATCCCGCTGTTTGCCCTGCTGCACGTGAATACGGGCTTCTGGCGGATTATCCTGCGGTTGGCGCTCCTGCCGGTGATCGCGGGCGTGTCGTACGAGTTTATCCAGCTCGCGGGCAGGACAGACAACAAGGTGGTCAACCTCTTAAGCCGGCCGGGCATGATGATGCAGCATATGACCACGAAAGAGCCGGACGATTCGATGATTGAGGTCGGGATTGCGTCGGTTGAGGCGGTGTTTAACTGGAAGAAGTTTGAGAATGAGCAGTTCGGGACGCACTACGAGTGGGAGGAAGAGCCGGCCGGGCAGACGCCGGAAGAAAACGTGGCAGGGAAAGCCGGCGCTGCGGCGGAGCAAAGTGCATAATGAAATGAATGTTGGAAATGCCGGCGAAGCAAAGTGCGGAACGGGTGCTGGTAAGACGGATGCATACAACGGGAGTGAATTTGCCGGGGAAGCCTGCCAGTTTGAACTGCCATGGGAGGTATCTCTGAAAGAGGCGTGCGTGTCCGCCAGACAGTTTCTCGCTTCCTGCGGGGTTGAGGATGCGGCGGTGGACGCGTGGTATCTGCTGGAATATGTGACCGGGATCAGCCGTGCCGTCTATCTGGCTGACGGCGACAGAAGGATGAACAGTGAGCAGCGGAATGCGTATGCCAAATGTGTGAAGCGGCGCGGCGCACACATCCCGCTTCAGTATCTGACCGGAGAGCAGGAGTTTATGGGGTTCTCTTTTCTGGTCAACGAGCATGTCCTGATTCCCAGGCAGGACACGGAAACTCTGGTAGAGCTAGGGCTAAAGATATCTGGCAGACACGATTCGCCCTGTCGAGTCCTGGATCTGTGTACCGGGTCGGGCTGCATCGCGATCAGCATGGCAAAGCTGTGGGGGCAGCAGGGAATAAGGCCTGTCGGCTCTGAGAATAGAGAATTGCAGCTGTGTGGGCGGATGGCTGCGGATGGCTGGCAGCTGTGCGAACAGAAAGCCAGGGATGAATTACAGATATACGCGTCCGATATTTCAGAAGACGCGTTGGCGGTGGCCCGTGAAAACGCGCGGCGGCTTGACGTGGATGTGCAGTTTATCCAGAGCGACCTGTTTGCGCAGATCCCGGCGCAGGTGTTCGATATGGTTGTTTCAAACCCGCCCTATATCCGCACTTCTGTGGTAGAGGAGCTTTCCGAAGAGGTGCAAAAGCATGAGCCGCGCCTGGCTCTGGACGGCGGCGCGGATGGGTTGGATTTTTATCGGAGGATTATCCGGGAAAGCCCGCAATATCTGTGTCCCGGGGGCTATCTGCTGCTTGAGATTGGTTACGACCAGGGGGCGGTCGTAGCTGACCTGATGCGAGAGAATGGATTTTCCTGTGTGCAGATCACGAAGGATCTGCCGGGAAATGACCGGGTGGTTTCCGGACGGAGCGGAACCTGTTGACCGTCATGCTCCGGCGCAAAGTAAAACGATTTATAAAGTATAGAATAGTTTTGAGTGGCAGGAAATTGTTATGTTTGATAAACTGGAGGATTTGCTGATACGGTTTGAGGAAATTCTGAATATGCTGAACGAGCCGTCTGTCATAGCGGATCAGGCGAGATTTCAGAAGCTGATGAAGGAGCAGGGGAGCCTGCAGCCGATTGTGGATACGTATCGGGAATATAAAAAGAATAAAGAGACGGTTGAAGAGTCTCTTTCCATGCTGGAAGAAGAATCCGACGAGGAGATGCGCGAGCTGCTCAAGGAAGAGCTCTCTGACGCCCGCGAAAAGGTGGAGGAGCTGGAAAAGCAGCTGAAGATACTGCTGTTGCCAAAAGATCCGAATGATGAAAAGAACGTGATTATCGAAATCCGCGCGGGCGCCGGCGGCGATGAGGCGGCGCTGTTTGCCGCAGAGCTGTATCGTATGTATCTCCACTATGCGGAGGGACGCCGGTGGAGGGTGGAGACGATGAATGTGGAGGAAATCGGAATCGGGGGCATGAAGTTTGTCAGCTTTATGGTGACCGGCCAGGGCGCGTATTCCATGCTCAAATATGAGTCCGGCGTACACCGTGTGCAGCGCGTACCGGAGACGGAATCCGGCGGACGCATTCACACATCCACTGTCACAGTGGCGATTATGCCCGAGGCGGAGGAGGTGGACGTGCAGCTGGATCTGAATGACTGCCGCTTTGATGTGTTCCGCGCGTCCGGGAACGGTGGGCAGTGCGTCAACACCACCGATTCGGCGGTTCGTCTGACTCATATACCGACCGGTATTGTTATTTCCTGCCAGGATGAGAAATCCCAGCTGAAAAACAAGGACAAGGCTCTGAAAGTGCTCCGCGCGAAGCTGTACGACCTGGAGCTTCAGAAGGCGCATGACGCAGAGGCGGAAGCACGGCGCAGCCAGGTGGGTTCCGGAGACCGCTCGGAGAAAATCCGCACCTATAATTTTCCGCAGGGGCGCGTGACCGACCACCGGATCAACCTTACGCTCTATAAGCTGGATAAAATCCTGGACGGAGATATCCAGGAAATCATCGACCATTGCATTGCGGCTGACCAGACGGCGAAGCTGAGCCGCCTGGAGGACGGGCAGGGAGCTGCCTGATAATGATCCTGACTCTGTTATACTGCACGCCTGAAACATTTACAGCCGTATAAACCGAATTGCATACAGAACGTGTTATTTTGGAACCATTAGCTGTAAATTTTAGTGATATTCAGTATAAAAGAAGCTTCGGTTCGGAAATATAGCTGCGGGATACCATTTACTGCCAGAAAAAAGAAAGGAGTGTCGAGATTCTCTGCTCGATAAAATGTATGAACAAGAACCGGTTTGCGCTGACACCGCCTATGGGCTGGAACAGCTATGATTATTACGATACGACCGTGACGGAGGAGCGGGTAAAGGCGAATGCGGATTATATGGCTGCCCATCTGAAAGCGTATGGGTGGGAGTACATCGTGGTGGACATTGAATGGTTCGCACACAGAGCCGGGAGCATGCGGGATCAGTACCAGTATATTCCATTTAATGAGCTGGAGATGGACGCGTACGGCCGTCTTTTTCCTGATCCGGAACGTTTCCCCTCGTCCGCAGATGGCGCCGGATTTAAGCCTCTGGCGGACTATGTTCACTCTCTTGGCCTGAAATTCGGCATTCATATCATGCGGGGGATTCCACGTGCAGCGGCGCATGACCATCTGCCGGTTTATGGAGTGAGCGCGGGGACACAGAAGCCTTTGCCTGCAGCAGACACGGGCGCAGCCGTGAAAAAATCCATGCCTGAGGAAGATACGAACATGTCCGCACAAGATTTCCGGACAATCTCCGGCACCGGTGTAACGGCTGCGGACGTGGCGGATCCTTCCTCGATCTGCCGGTGGAATCCGGACATGTATGGCCTGCGCGCCGACCGGAAGGAGAGCCAGGCCTACTACGACTCGATTTTTGATCTTTATGCTCAGTGGGGCATTGACTATGTTAAGTGTGATGATATCTGCAATACGAACGCATATCCCACAAATCCGTATTCGGCGGCTCATGAGATCGAGATGATTCATGCGGCGATTCAAAAATGCGGTCGGCCGATGGTGCTTAGCCTGTCTCCGGGACCGGCGCTGATTGAGCACGCGTGGCATTATGAAAAATACGCAAATATGTGGCGCATCACCGATGATTTCTGGGATGAGTGGCCGCTGCTTCTGAACATGTTTGAGCGGTGTGAGCTCTGGCAGAACCATGTGTCGCCCGGATGCTTTCCGGACTGTGACATGCTGCCGCTCGGTTCCCTGGGAAAAGGGTTCGGGCACGAATGGCAGAGCCGTTTTACAAAACCTGAGCAGATTACGATGATGACCCTCTGGTGCATGTTCCGTTCTCCGCTGATGCTTGGCGCCGAGATGACAAAACTGGATGACTGGACACTCTCCCTGCTCACGAACAGAGAGGCGCTTTCTCTTCTACAGGACGGACGCCACGGCGTGCAGGTACTGCGGACGAAGGACTGCGTGGTATGGGGAAATTACCGGGAAAAGAGTCCGGATGTTCGTCTGGAGCCTGGAACTGTTGATCTTGCAGGAACGGCAAATGCTCCTGGGATGACGCTGGGGATGTCGATAGAGAAGAACCCTGAGATGCCGATGGAGAAGGCTCCCGGGACGTCGATGGAGATGAATCCTGGGAGGCATATGAAAATTGCGTCTGAGACCCCGACGGAGAGACTCCCTGAGGCATTGACGGCTGAAAGTGACCTGTATGTCGCTTTATTCAACCTGAAGGAGACCGGGGCTGAGGTTTCTGTTGCCATAGAAGAGCTTGCGGACAGCCTTCCGGCGGTGCTATTCTTTTTTGCGGAGGCAGAGCCTTTGACGGCCAGGTCCGTATGGGAGCTTCGTGAGGTCTGGACCGGCGAGGTGTTAAAGTGCGATGGGGGCAGAATTTCTGCCACTGTGGAAGGACATGGAGCGAAGCTGTATCAGATCCGTTCGCTTCAAAGCATTTCATGAATATACAATTTATAAAGGAGCTGGAAATATGCCGATCAACGCATTCAAAAAAATCTTTGATAAAAGTGCTCAGACGGAGACAAAGGAAATAGAGAAGCGCCCCTGTAAAAAGTGCGGCGCCTCTTTCTCTGCGCAGGAATTGAAGGACAATTTTTACATCTGCCCGCAGTGCGGATACTATTTCCGGGTACATGCCCGCCGCCGGATTGATATGATCATTGATGAGGGTACGTTTGAGGAGTGGGACTCTAAGATGGCTGTTGTGAATCCGCTGAATTACCCGGAGTACGAGGAAAAGCTGCAGGCGTCTCAGGAGAAGACTGCGTTAAATGAAGCGATCATCATCGGATATGGGAAAATAAACGGACTGGAAACAGTGATTATGGTCTGTGACTGCCGTTTTCTGATGGGCAGTATGGGCTATAATGTAGGTGAAAAGGTTGCCCGGGGCGTGGAGAGAGCGACGGAAAGAAAGCTGCCTGTGATTATCTACGCGGCTTCCGGCGGGGCGAGAATGCAGGAGGGGATTGTCTCGCTGATGCAGATGGCGAAGACCTCTGCGGCGATAAAAAACCATTCGGACGCGGGACTGCTCTATATCAGCGTCCTCACTGACCCGACGACGGGAGGAGTGACGGCTAGCTTTGCCATGCTCGGCGATATTATTCTCTCCGAGCCAAATGCGCTGATCGGTTTTGCCGGGCCCCGCGTGATTGAGCAGACGATCCGGCAGAAGCTTCCGGAGGGCTTCCAGAGGGCGGAATTTCAGCAAAAACACGGGTTCGTGGACAGCGTCGTGGAGCGCAGGGATCAGAAGTCCGTGCTGGGACTGCTGTTAAGGCTGCATTGCGGAGAAGAAAACTGGCAGACCTGGTCGGAGGAGAACAATCTCCAGCCGTCTGCTTCCGAATCTCTGCCTGAGACCGTTCGCCGCCAGATTGAGAGCTGGAGAGATAATTCACCAAAGAGCCGGAAGGCGCCATTTTCCGGAACCATGCGCCAGAAGACGCTGAACAAGATCGCGAAGCGCCACACGGATCCGCTGGAATCGGTTCATCAGGCGAGAAAGACGGGGCGTCTGGTAGCGAGCGATTATATCCAGTTTTTATTTAAAGACTTTATAGAGCTGCATGGAGACCGTTATTTTGGCGATGACGCGGCGGTCGTGGGCGGCATCGCGACCTACTGTGGAGTGCCGGTTACTGTGATCGGCCAGGATCGGGGCAAGTCTGTGGAGGAGACAGTCGGCCGGAATTTTGGCATGGCGTCGCCGGAGGGATACCGGAAATCTCTGCGCCTGATGAAACAGGCAGAGAAATTCAACCGTCCGATCATCTGCTTTGTCGATACGCCGGGCGCCTACCCGGGCATGGAGGCTGAGGAGCGGGGCCAGGGAGAGGCGATTGCCAGGAATCTTTATGAAATGTCTGCCATGAAGGTGCCCATTCTTTCCATCATCATCGGACAGGGCGGCAGCGGCGGCGCATTGGCGCTGGCCGTGGCGAATGAGGTCTGGATGCTGGAAAACGCGACCTATTCAATTCTTTCTCCGGAAGGCTTTGCTTCAATTATCTGGAAGGACGCGAGCCGTGCGGATGAGGCGGTAAAGCTGATGAAGGTGACCGCGCAGGAGCTTTATGAGCTGGGTATTATTGAGCAGATTATCTGTGAGGACGAGCCTGCGGAGGAGAAGAGCCTGGAGGAGATTTCTAAAATCATTGACAAGCATATGAGGGAGTTTTTCCACACCTGCGCGGACAAGGCTCCGGAGGAGATTGCCGACCAGAGGCAGAAGCGGTTCCGGCAGATGTAAAATCCACTGTGGATGACCTGGCGATCCTGCACTATCTGATACGCGAATAGCTTTGATAATGCAAGGGCTGCGGAACGTGAAGTATAGAATCATCCGTAATGTCATCGTAGAATGGCAGCGGTGAGGGAATTGATAAAAAAGAAGATGGAGAGGGAGAAAAAGCATTATGACAAAATTAAAAATCAACGCGGATCATGTCCTCGGAAAAATCAATAAGGAGATCTACGGTCATTTTTCGGAGCATCTGGGCCGCTGCATTTATGAGGGACTGTATGTAGGCGAAGATTCTCAGATTGAGAATGTGAATGGCATGCGCACAGATGTGATCGAGGCGCTGAAGGAGATTCGCGTGCCGGTGCTTCGCTGGCCGGGCGGCTGCTTTGCGGACGAATACCATTGGAAGGACGGCATCGGCCCGAAGGCCGGAAGAAAGAAAATGATCAATACCCACTGGGGCGGCGTCGTGGAGGACAACAGCTTTGGAACTCATGAATATTTTGAACTCTGCCGTCAGCTGGGCTGCGAGAGCTATGTCAATGGCAATCTGGGCAGCGGCACGGTGCAGGAGATGTCGGAGTGGGTGGAGTACATGACCTTTGACGGAGTCTCCCCGATGGCGGTTCTGCGCGCGGAAAATGGCCATGCCAGGCCGTGGCGGGTGCATTATTTTGGCGTCGGAAACGAAAACTGGGGCTGCGGCGGCAATATGAACCCGGATTTTTACGCAAATGAATACCGCCGTTATCAGACCTATGTGCGCGACTATCATCAGGATTACCGCATTAACAAGATCTGCTGCGGCCCGAACGTCGATGATTACGAGTGGACGAGAAAAGTCCTCGAGACCTGCTTTGCGCATGGCGGGCGCGATCAGCACGGATTTATGAATGGACTTTCTTTGCATTATTATACGGTACCGGGCGATGGCTGGCAGCACAAGGGCAGCGCGACGGATTTTGACGCCAAAGAATATTACCGCACCCTGCACAAAGCGTACTATATGGACGAGATCGTGCGCAGGCACGGCGCGATTATGGACGAGTTTGATCCGAAGAAGGAAATTGGCCTGATGGTGGATGAATGGGGCACCTGGTACGACGTCGAGCCGGGGACCAATCCGGGCTTCCTCTACCAGCAGAATACCATGCGGGATGCACTCGTGGCCGCGCTGACGCTGAATATTTTCAATAAACACAGCGACCGCGTAAAGATGGCGAATATCGCGCAGATGGTCAACGTGCTGCAGTCCGTGATTCTGACGGACGGCGCGCAGATGGTGAAGACGCCGACCTGGTCTGTGTTCCGCATGTACCGCGCGCATCAGGACGCGCAGCTGGTCGAGAGCAGCCTGGAGTCCGCGCCGATCGGCCTCGAGACGGAATATGCCGTGCTAAACCTGACAGAGTCTGTATCTATAGATGCGGATGGTGTGATGCACATCACTCTGGCAAACCTTTCTCTCGAGGAAGCGTATGATATTGATGTGGAAATCAGCGGCAGCGCACAGGAAAGTGCCGATTCCGCAAACTGCAGGGGAATTTCAGGTGAGATTACCGGGGAAATTCTGACCGGCTCCATGACGGACAAGAATACATTCGAAGTGCCTGACGCAGTAAAAATCGCCGCGTTTGATGATGTAAAACGCACGGACGCAGGGCTGAAGTTCACGATTCCTGCCTGCTCCGTAGTACATCTTGCGGTAAGATAAAAACGCACTCTTTGCTGCAGTTGCTGCCTGTGCCCATGATTTACAGCGAAAATCGGAGCATGAAGCGTGTGGCACTGATGAAATGTGCGTCCTTGCTGAAACGTATGACATTGCTGAAACGTGCGCCACTGCTGAAATACGTGGTGCTGATGGAACGTGTACCACTGGTGAAATGTGTGCCGCGGGCATATAGCAACCCGCGCTGCGTGGATAGGGAATGATAATTCCTCCCTGCTCGATCGGGGTTAAAAAGGAACGAAATGAAAAATACAACACAACAGGTTTGCAGAAAATGTCTGCTCCGGGATATGCCGGAGCAGGAAATATATGCGAACCTTTTTCACTATCTGGAAAATCTCTCCCCTGACGACCGGGTGTCGGATGAGATTTATAACGAGCGCCTGCACATCTGCCAAAGCTGCGAGAAGCTGCTCTGCGGCACCTGCATTCTCTGTGGGTGCTATGTGGAACTGCGCGCGGCAATGCGGGTGCGGGGGTGTCCTCATGTCCCTGCAAAGTGGGCTGCGTACGATTCTGCGGATGCCTTTTTTCTTTGCTGATCTGTACAGACATATTTTACGGCCATTTTACCTTCAGAGGTTTTGGAATTTACCTGACGTTATTATAATAAGCCTGTGATTAACGTTGATCTTGAGATATGCAATCACAGGCTCGGATATTTCCGGCTGCGAATTGTGGCAAATGATGATTCCGGTTGGGGATCCTCTTCTGTAGATTGCGCCAAAAGGCGGTTCCGGATAAGGACACGCCATGGGGTAGCCGCAGTAAAATCGGCTGCCCGGTAAAATTGAATGACTGTAAATTATGGAGGGAAATTTTATGAAGATGAAGAAACTGACGGCACTTCTTCTTGCGGCAGGCATGACAGCTTCTCTTGCGGCACCGTATGTACAGGCGGAAGAAACCACAACAGCACCAAAATATGTATTTTTGTTTATCGGTGACGGTATGACTTACTCACAGTTCCAGCTTGCGTCCTCCTATCTGGGAGCGATGGAGGATGATACGGATGACGGTATTCTGGACGGCAATGTAGCTCTGAATTTCATGGAATTTGATTATACAGGAAGCGCCACGACCTATGATTCCAGCTCGTTCTGTCCGGACTCTGCGTCTACGGCAACATCCATTGCATCCGGCTTTAAGACATACAGTGGTATTATTAATATGGATGAGACAACGACGACCAGCTTCACTACGGTGGCGGAGCAGCTGAGGGATGAACTGGGCTATAAAATCGGTGTGATCAGCTCTGTAAATCTGAATCATGCGACTCCGGCGGCATTTTATGCACATCAGGCGAGCCGTAATAATTATTATGAGATTGGCCTGGAACTGATTGACAGTGGTTATGATTATTTTGCCGGCGGCGGACTGCTGAAGCCAACCGGATCAGACGGGGAACAGGCAGATCTGTATGAGCTGGCTGCAGAAGCAGGTTATAATGTTGTACGTACACAGGCTGAGGCCGGGGAAGTGACTGCAGAGGATGGCAAGACGATTATTGTTACGGAATATCTGGCTGACAGTGATTCTCTGAGCTATGAAATCGACCGGGAAGAGGACGAATGGTCCCTGGCTGATTATGTGTCTAAAGGAATCGAAGTGCTGGAAAACGACACCGGATTCTTTATGATGTGCGAGGGAGGCAAGATTGACTGGGCCTGTCACGCGAATGACGCAGCGACAGTAATAAATGATGTGCTGGCACTTGCAGACGCGGTACAGGTAGCGATTGAATTTGCTGAAGAGCATCCAGATGAAACGTTGATTCTTGTTACAGGTGACCATGAGACTGGTGGTCTGTCGATCGGTTTTGCGGGGACAGATTATGATACTTATCTTGACAATGTACAGAATCAGGATATTTCTTTTGCAAAATATGACTCAGACTATGTAGAGGGATACCTGGAGAATGGAACCTCGTTTGAAGACGCGATGGTAGATGTAGAGGAACTCTTCGGACTGATTCTCCCGGAAAATGCTACAGATGAAGAGAATGAGAGCTCCACTCTGGTTTTGACAGATTATGAGGTGGAAGAGCTTCAGGAAGCATATCAGCTGACTCTTGACGGATATGCGACAGATACGGAGGGAAATGAAGTACAGACTCAGGGCGAATACATCAGCTATGGTACTTACACGCCTTTTTCAGTTACGGTAACACATCTGGTAAATAATAAGTCTGGTATCTGCTTTACATCTTATGCGCACACGGGTCTTCCGGCTGCGGTATTCGCGCAGGGAGTAGGCGCTGATCTCTTTGGAGGCTCGTATGACAATACAGATATTCACGACAAGCTGATCAGCATCCTTGGACTGACCGATCTGACTGTATAAAGGAATATGAATTCATTAAAAATGAAGCTGAAGTCTGTAAAAATAAGAAAAACCTGGGCGTCTGTCCTTGTCTGTATCCTGCTGATCGCAGTCCTTATTTTCATCCCTACCGGGTTCGAAGAGGCGGGGGCGGCTTACCGGGATGGCGGAGAGCGAGTAGCAGCGAAGGTGATCAGCGTGGATAATTCTACCGTTGTGAATACCGGACTGGTACAGGCAGGAGAACAGTCCTGTGAGGTTACGCTTCTTGCCGGGAGCCATAAAGGTGAAACCTGGTGGGCAACCAACAAACTGAGTGGATCCCTGGAACAGGATAAGATATACGAGGAGGGAGATCGGGCACTGGTTCTGGTCAGCTTTAATGAGGGGGAAGTATCCTCTGTAAGTATGATCGACCACTATCGACTGGATCTTGAGATCGTGCTTCTTGCCGCGTTTTTCCTCTTCCTGATTCTGTTTGCCAGGGGAACCGGCCTGCGGGCAATCCTTTCCTTTGTGCTTTCTGTACTGGCGATCTGGAAAGTGCTGGTTCCCTGCTGCTTAAAAGGAATGGATCCAATACTGGTGGGCGGCGCTATCACTGCATTGCTGACATTTATGATTATCGCTCTGGTATTTGGATTTGACAGGAGAACTCTTGCGGCTGTCACCGGAGCACTGTCCGGGCTTGTACTGACCTGTATGCTTGGTATTCTGTGTACGGATACCTTCCGGATTCAGGGGGCGGTAATGTCATTTTCGGAAACTCTTCTCTACAGCGGGTATGAAAATCTGGATCTGACGCGAATTTTTATGGCAAGTATCTTTGTCGGATCCTCCGGAGCAATGATGGATTTAACTGTAGATATTACTGCAGCAGTCAATGAGGTAGTGCAGAAACGGCCTGATCTCTCCCGCTGGGAGGCCGCCAGATCCGGCATGCATGTCGGACAGGCGGCGATGGGAACCATGACGACCACGCTGCTGCTCGCCTACTCCGGCGGTTATATCGCTCTGCTGATGGTATTTATGGCACAGGGGACGCCAATCATCAATATCTTAAATTATAAATATGTTACTTCTGAGATTATCCACACATTGGTCGGCTCTTTCGGACTGGTTCTTGCAGCACCATTAACAGCTCTGACATCAGGGTGGTTCCTGGCGGGAAGAAACGTCCAGACTGATGTGCCTGTAGAAAATGACGAGGAAATTTAAGCTCGTTTTCAATACTTTGAGAAAGCAAATCGGAGGAAAACCGCGCAGATGCCGGATTTTCTCCGATTTTTTATGCATACGGCCGCGTAAGGAATTATTCCGGCTAAAGCCGGACGAGGCCGGCGCAGCGGATAGGGGAGAAGTGCGTTCCCCTATCCGATTGCACACGGCCGCGATGAAAGCCGCTGAAAAAAACTACAGGGTTGTTTCATGAAGAAATTTTAAAATTGAAAAAACGTAGATTTTATCGG
>JAJQBS010000107.1 GCA_021203145.1 Lachnospiraceae bacterium
GCGACCTCCTGGTCCCAAACCAGGCGCTCTAGCCAAGCTGAGCCACACCCCGAAACAGGATATATGTCAAGGCGCCCCGGTGCTTGACGCGATTTGTATTATATTACAGGGAGCCTTGAATGTCAACCATTTTTTTGACAGATTATTTTGCGTTCCTAATCAATAAATATGAAATTTGTGCACAGCCCATTTAATCACGCGGTATTTTGGTGTTTCCAGCTCACGGACGGCTTCCTTCAGTTTTTCTCTGACCGGTATTTTTTGCGGACAATGCTGTTCGCAGCGGCCGCAGCCGATACACTGTGACGCACTGGATGTTTCACGGCGCATCGCAGTCGACTGAATATACTCCCAGCTGCCGGAACGGCCTCCTTCTGTGTATTTTACGTTATAGCAATGGAATGCCATCGGGATGTCCACGCCTTTCGGGCATGGCATGCAATAGCCGCAGCCGGTGCAGGGGACTTTCATCTTCCGGTTGATTTTATCCCGAACCCGGGAGACAAGCTGCCGATCCTGCTCTGTAAATTCACCTATGCTGGCCGCATCTGCAATCCGAAGATTTTCTTCAACCATCTCCATGCTATTCATTCCGGAAAGAACGCATGTCACCTGCGGCTGATCCCACAGCCATCGGAAAGCAAGCTCCGCCGGGGTGCGGAATCGGCCGGATTCGGCAATGAATGTTCTTGCGTCCTCCGGAAGAAGATTCACAAGCCTCCCTCCGCGCAGTGGTTCCATGATGATCACGGGGATTCCTTTTTCTCCCGCATAGACAAGGCCCTCGCGTCCGGCCTGTGAAAATTCATCCAGGTAGTTATACTGAATCTGGCAGAAGTCCCAGTCATACGCATCCAGAAGGCGCTTGAAATTCTCCGAATTCCCATGATAGGAAAATCCAATATGGCGAATCTGCCCGTTCGCCAGTTTTTCGTGAATCCAGTCCTTTACCCCGAAGGAGGCCAGATGCTCCCATGTCTTCACATCATTGAGCATATGCATCAGATAATAATCAATGTGGTCCGTCCGCAGGCGGGAAAGCTCTTCCTGAAACTTTTTCTCTGCCCCGGCAGCGGAGCGAATCAGATAGTGCGGCAGCTTCGTTGCGAGATTGATCTGGTCGCGGCATCCATTACGCTCCAGAATTTTGCCGACAGCCTCCTCATTACCCGGGTACACATAAGCAGTATCCAGATAATTCACTCCTCCGCGGATCGCACGCATCAGCTCCTGTTCCGCTTTATCCAGGTCAATCTCATTTCCATTTTTGGTAAACCGCATGCATCCATAGCCAAGGATGGACAACTCCGTCCCGTCACGGTCTTTTCTGTACTGCATCGTATTTCCTCTTTCTCGTCGATCATCGGCAGGGAACGTTTTCTCTCTCCGCCGATCATCAGCATAACACGTTTTCTCTCTCCGCCGATCATCAGCACAGCGTGTTTTCTCTTTCCTGCCGACATTTATCCAAGCGCCACATCCAGAACCATCATCAGAGCAAATCCCACCGCAAACCCGATCGTCCCCAGGTTGCTGTGTTCTCCGGCCGACGCCTCAGGAATCAGCTCCTCCACGACCACGTAAAGCATCGCCCCGGCTGCAAATGACAACAGATAGGGGAGCATCGGGGTCACGATCCGAGATAAAAGAATCGTGATTACCGCGCCAATCGGCTCAACAATTCCCGAAAGCATACCGCACAGAAATGCCTTCTGCCGACTCATGCCTGTGCAAGGATTTTCAGAGCCACTGACCGCTTTCGTCCCAGGATCCTCCTGCGTACGTTCTACCCCATTTCCCTGTGATGCGAGCATGCCGCCGCGCAGCGGCAGACTGATCACCGCACCCTCCGGAAAGTTCTGGATCGCAATTCCGATTGAGAGTGCCAGGGCGCCCGCCGATGTAATCTGCGCTTTTCCAGAAAGCACACCGGCAAATACCACTCCCACAGCCATCCCCTCCGGAATATTATGCAGCGTAACCGCAAGCAAAAGCATTGTCGTCCTGGAAAGACTGCATTTGGGACCTTCCGCGTGGTCACTGTCCAGATGCAGATGGGGAATCACAATATCCATCAGCAGCAGAAACACAAAACCTGAAATGAGCCCGACGAGTGCAGGAATGAACGAGAGTCTGCCCATATCCTCCGACATTTCCATGGAAGGAATCAAAAGAGACCATACCGAAGCTGCTACCATGACGCCGGATGCAAATCCCAGCAGGGTCTTCTGCACTCCTGCTTTTAATTCATTTTTCAGAAAAAACACACACGCTGCTCCCAATGTCGTGCCTGCAAAGGGCAGCAGCAGGCCGGCCAGTAAGTTTGCTGTCATAGAAATCCTCCTCCTGTCCTTAAGCATTCACCGTATCTTTCCAGTATATGCGCGTACGTTGTCCTGTTTTCCAAAAAAATCTGTAATCGTCGTCTCTTATTTCCACAGCAAAAAGGCTTCCGATTCTTGCTGTCGTTTCCTTCCTTAATTAATTACATGTTCAATTAATTACAAGATCCTCCAGCCGACGCTTTGGCACGTAATGGACGTCATCCTCATCGCGGTAATAGTCCGTCCGCCCATCCGCCCCGACCTCTGTCAGCACGACCTTCTCCGCCGGTTTCCCGACAGCTACCACGAGAAGCGGAACAAGGGATTCCGGCAGACGGACTGCCTCCGCGATCTTCGCCGGGCTGAAATTACCGATCATACACCCGCCAAGGCCCATCTCTGTTGCGCAGAGCAAAATCGTCTGAGCTACAATCCCGACATCACGGGTGAAGCGGGAAAGGGCGTCCGACACATACGTATCCTGACAGATTACAATAAAGGCGGTCGGACACATCCCCGGATGCGGCAGCTCCATGTCCGGCAGCCCCCTTGCCCACTTTGTCAGTGGCTGAATTCTCTCCACATCCTCTTTCTCATAAGCAAGATAATAGCGCAGTGGCTGCAAGTTCACGCTCGATGCCGTCAATCGGGCACAGTCTACCATTTCCAGGAGCTCTCCGCGGGTCACATGACGGCTCTCGTCATATCCCCGGTAGCTCCGGTTTGCCTTCACAAGCTCTTTTAAATTTGCATGCTCTGTACTCATAAATTCTACCCTGTCCTTCCTGAAAACTAAAAAAACAGCTAAAAACGGATCCGCTAAAAACGGAAGCGAAAACGAAAAAAAGATTAAAAAAAGGTTTGACAAATGAAATAAACAAGTTTATAATGACATTTGCTGATGAGGCAGGTGCGCATAGCTCAGCTGGATAGAGCGTTTGGCTACGGACCAAAAGGTCGGGGGTTCGAATCCTCTTGCGCACGTCCATAAGCCGGAGACGATTGAAAAGATGGTTTCCGGCTTTTCTTTTCCCCTTTACTCTGCATCCCTGTCCCCTGTTATCTCGTCTCCTGTCAGTTCACTGCCAGTCCGACAGATTCATCACATGAGAGATCGCCGATATCCCATATCCTCTGCGCTGTAGAAACGCATACAGCTTCTGCTGCGTCTTCCGGTCACTCTGAGCCGGGTCGTAGTGCTTCTTCTCCAGAAGCTCCCGGATCTGTGACTCCTCATCAGGAAGCTCGGCTTCGGATACGGCCTGCGCGACGACCTCTTTAGCAATCCCTTTTTCGTAGAGATCCTGCTCCATTCTCCGAAGGCTCTTTGCAGTGCCGTGACTCTCCAGATAATGTCCGGCATAGCGCAGGTCGTCAATGTAATGATATCCCTTTACATAGCCGACCGCGTCGTCAATAATTTCATCCGGGTAGCCGGACTGCCGCAGCTTCTCACGAAGCTGAAATTCGGTCCGATCCATCTTCTCCAGAAGGTGCATGGCAAAAAGCTGCGCGCGCCGCGGAAGAACCTCCTTCATAATCCGCGCAATGACCTCTGTCGATATCATGGCTCCTTCCGTTATCCCATACTCTGCAAGCTCAGTCCCATATAACGGGAAGCTCAGTCCGCTCTCCAGGGCTACGAGAGATCTGCCGCCGGTAAGCTTTTTGATTTCTGCCACACATTCCATATGCCTGCTCCCATCCTGCCCTGCCGCAGCTCTCTGTTATCCACCCATGTCATACCGCCATGCCGCAGCTCTCTGTTATCCGCCATGCCTACCGTCCTCTGCCGCAGTTCCCGGTTATCCGCCATGCCATGTCGTCCGTTTCCCCTCTGGAACTCCACTTTCGGCAGGGCTATGGCTGCTTTCTGCAATACCTCAGAGACCTTATTCTCCAGCCGCTGTTGATGCCGCCTCCGTCCCATCAGGAGACGCGTCTCCTGCCGGTTTCGAGACGTCTGCCCTCGATAAATCCGGCTTTGCCGGCTTTGAAGAAGCTGCTTTGCCATTGCCTGCCGCTTCACCCTCGTCCGCCTCAATCAGGCCATAGTGCTGGCGTACCTTGCGGTCTACCTCCATCATTACATCCGGGTGTTCTTTCAGGTAAGTCTTGGCATTCTCCCGGCCCTGGCCGATCTTATTGCCATTGTAGGCATACCACGCACCACTTTTGTTAATGATGTTATTATTTGCCGCGAGATCGAGGATGTCGCCTTCCCGGGAAATGCCCTGGCCAAACATGATGTCAAACTCTGCCTCTTTAAAGGGCGGAGCGATCTTATTCTTTACAACCTTTACGCGGACATGGTTCCCTATCACCTCTCCGCCCTGTTTCAGGGACTCTGTCCTGCGCACATCCAGGCGGATAGAGGAATAGAACTTCAGCGCCCGGCCGCCGGTCGTCGTCTCCGGGTTGCCAAACATGATGCCCACCTTTTCACGGAGCTGATTGATAAAAATGACCGTGCAGTTTGATTTGCTGATCACGCCGGTCAGCTTTCTGAGTGCCTGAGACATCAGGCGCGCCTGCAGGCCCACGTGCGCATCCCCCATATCACCCTCGATCTCAGCCTTCGGAACCAGTGCCGCTACGGAGTCTATAATAATAATGTCCACAGCGCCGGAGCGAACCATGGTCTCCGTGATCTCAAGTCCCTGCTCGCCATTGTCCGGCTGGGAAATGTAAAGATTGTCAATGTCCACGCCGATATTTCTCGCATATACCGGGTCAAGCGCGTGCTCCGCGTCAATAAAACCGGCAATGCCGCCCAGCTTCTGTACTTCTGCAACCATATGCAGAGCCACAGTCGTCTTACCACTGGACTCAGGCCCATAGATCTCTACGATACGGCCTTTCGGGATTCCGCCAAGTCCCAGCGCGATGTCCAGGCTCAGTGAGCCGGTGGGAGTTGTCTCAATATTCATGTGAGCGCCCGTGTCGCCGAGCTTCATCACCGCGCCCTTACCAAACTGTTTCTCTATCTGCGTAAGCGCGGCGTCCAACGCCTTTAATTTATCATCCTGTGCCATATGTCCCTCCTGTTCGAACTTATGTTCGTTTCTCTGACTATCCTATCCTACTTTCCGTCCGTTGTCAAGCATTTCTTTATGGCTCCCGGAATTTCTTTTTTGAATTTCTTTTTTGAATTTCTTTTCTGACTTTTTAGACCGCTTATCAACGTTTTTTAGCGCAAAATGGCAAAATTTCTATTCCGGTTTATCCGGGTTAGGAACTTAAGAACAATTTCCTGCGCAAAATGGCAAAATTCCGGTTCCGGTTTATCCGCGTTAAGGCTCTGCAAGTATGGAATCATGAATCATCAGGTGGCTCTTTAAGCTGCGGCAATCTCCTGGCTGTCGTGTTGCCCGTGTTGCCCGGTGCTATGTCCAGACCGGCAGCACTTTTGGCGACAGCACTCCAGATCAAGCGCCAAAGCCTAAGAAGAGTAATTTCCAGTTGTTTTCCTGCTGCTTAGTATATCAATATTATCTGTAATTGTCAACACATTTTTTATATATCGCTCTTATTGTTTCATTCAAAAAATAAGATATCAAAAAATCCACCCCGGTGTTTTTCCCATACGGCGTGGATTTTTATCTGCAAAAAGTATTTCTGATCTGCATTTACAAAAAGTACTTCTGGCCTATACTTGCCAAAAAACACTTCCGGCCTGTATTTGCCTGCAAATGATTCGCAAATAAGCCAGAGGGATCTGTCTGTCCTGCCGCCCCGTCAGTTGACAATCTTTATCACATCATTGAACATGATAACAACCATCAGCACCATCAGGAGCATCAGGCCGACAAAATGGACTCTCGCCTCCAGATCCGGGGATACCCGTTTCCGCCGGACGGCCTCTATGATAAGAAACACCAGGCGGCCGCCATCCAGCGCCGGAAGCGGCAGCAGGTTCATAACGCCAAGGTTCGCGGTCAGCAGGATCGCGATGTTGACCATATTCAGCCAGATATAATAAATGCCGTCGGATTTGCTCTCCTCGTAGGTCTCCGAAATTGTGCTGACGACACCGACCGGCCCGGACATATCATTGAGAGAAACCCCTCCGTGGATGAGCAGATTCAGGCTCTGCAGGGTCGTGTCGATCCAGTAATAGACCTCGTACGCGCTGTAATACAGGGTTTTCAGCGGCCCGGTTTTGTAGCGGTAGTTCGTGCTGCCAGAGATGCCAAATTTATAGCCATTATCCGTCAGCGTCGGAGTAATGACCGCCGTATAGGTCACTCCATCCCGCTCATATTCAAATTCAATCGTCTCTCCGCTGTGGAAATAAATATAATTGTAAAACTGTCGGTACAGGCGAATGCGCTTGCCATTCATGCGGGTGATCAGGTCGCCCTCCTGAAGCCCGGCCTCCGCAGCCGGATACCCCTCCGTGACGCCAAGAACCACCGCCGGGTCGTAGCCGATCGCGCCCACAATAAAAATAGAAAGAACAAACGCCAGGATAAAGTTAAAAACCGGTCCCGCCGCAACGACAGAAATACGCGCGCCGACCGGTTTGCTCTGGAACGAGCCCTCCTCGCCGTTGTCCTCACCGTCCTCGCCCAGCATCATGCAGGATCCTCCGAACGGCAGAAGCTTCAGCGAATAGCGTGTGCCTCCCTCCTTCTGGTGGCTCAAAAGGCGAGGTCCCATGCCGAGCGAAAACTCCAGAACTGTGATGCCGTTCATCTTCGCCAGCAGGAAATGCCCCAGCTCATGTATTATGATAATCAGGCTGAATACAATCAGCGCAATAAGAATGCTCAATCTTCCACCTGCCCTCCATATTTTCGCGCACAAATTCAGCTGCGGATGCCGGACTGCGGCCACTTTGTTTCTATCATCTCATATACACGTTTCTCCGTATCCAGGATCTGCGCAACATCCGGGTTCTGGATAGTGCTGTGGTGATCCATGCAGTAACGAATAATATCGTAGATCTGGGTAAACCCGATCCGGCCATGCAAAAACAGGCTCACTGCCCGCTCGTTCGCGGCATTAAAAACGGTCGTCATCGATCCGCCCGCCGCAAATGCCTCGAACGCATATTTCAGCCCCAGGAAGGTCTCCGGATCCGGATTCTCAAACGTGATGCTGCCGATTTTTGCAAAGTCCAGCCGCTCGCCTGCAAGATAACGCCGCCTGGGATAATACAGTGCGTACTGAATCGGAAGTCTCATGTCCGGCGTCCCCAGCTGTGCGATCACCGATCCATCCACAAACTGCACCATCGAATGGATAATGCTCTGCGGCTGCACAACAACCTGGATCTGATCCGGCGTCACGTCGAACAGCCAGCATGCCTCCATCACTTCGAGACCCTTATTTACCATGGTGGCGGAATCAATCGTTATCTTCTGCCCCATCGACCAGTTCGGATGCTTCAGCGCGTCCTCCACACGGACCTTTTTCAGTTCCTCATAGCTTTTGCCCCGGAACGGCCCGCCCGACGCAGTCAAAAGGATCTTATGAAGACTCCCATGATCCTGGCCGCACTCCCGCTCTCCGTTCAGGCATTGGAAAATAGCGCTGTGTTCCGAGTCTACCGGCAGAATTTTTACCCCGCACTGCTTCGCAAGCGGCATAATCAGGTGTCCCGCCGTCACCAGCGTCTCTTTATTTGCCAGAGCAATATCCTTTCCAGCTTTAATCGCTTCTATCGTGGGTACGATACCGATCATCCCGACAATTGCGGTCACCAGGATCTGCGCTTCCTCACAGATGGCGACTTCCTTCAGGCCCTCCATTCCATATACAACCTTCACCGGAAGATCCGCGACCCGCTCCCGCAGCAGTCTCGCGTCCCGCTCCTCCCACACACAGGCCAGCTCCGGATGAAATTCCCGGATCTGCCGCTCCAGAAGAGAAACATTTTTTCCAGCACTTACCGCGGCGACCCGGATATCCCCATTCGCGCGCACGACATCAAGCGTCTGCGTACCGATCGAGCCGGTCGAGCCAAGTATCGCGATCGTCTTCATAGCAGTACCTCCCAAACGATTGCCTGAATGATTGCATCTATAGCCTGAATGATTGCATCTATACACCCCTGAGGGCAGCAGGAGCCGGTAAATCCCCTGATCTCCTGTAAAAACGGCCAAAGCAAAGCATTCCCTATCCTATTATCGGCCGCAGTGCCGTGAAGGCATCCGCAGGGGCTTTCACATCAGCGCATACGCCAGATAATAGATCACCGGCGCTACAAATATCACACTGTCAAATCGGTCAAGGATGCCGCCGTGTCCGGGGATCAGTGTGCCGTAATCCTTAATGTCATGGTTGCGCTTGATCGCGGAAGCGGCCAGATCGCCAACCATCGAAATCAGTGCGCCGACGGCACAGATAACGGCAATCAGGAGCACTCCCCGAATGCCTCCGACAGAAATCTGCCCGGAAATCGCACAGGCATAAATCATACCAAGAAGCGCCGCGCCGACAACGCCTCCGATGGCTCCCTCGACCGACTTTTTCGGACTCAGGCGCGGCGTCATCCGATGCTTTCCGATCAGTACGCCGACGCAATAGGCGCAGGTATCGCTGCCCCAGGAAGCCAGAAAGATCAGCCAGACCAGAAAGGCCCCGTCCGTCATCGCGCGGAGCTCATAGATGCACGAGAGCATCACTGCCACATACACAAAGCCAAAAAAAGCACCCGTCACCTGCTCCGAGCGGTAGCGGGGGAAACTAAAGACATAAACTGCCATGAGCAAAATCAGAACCGCAAGCAGCACAGTCATAGTATATGCGTGAACATCTAAAAATACCAGCAGGTAATAAAATACACAGCCAAGATACCCGGACAGGGCAAGCGGAGAAATTCCCCTGCCGCCCTCAATCTTCAGCGCACGGTAAAGCTCATTCATCCCAATCAGAGAAATCACCAGCAGGGTCGCCGCGAGTACCGGGCCTCCCGCGATTATCACTACAAGAGCAATCACCACAAGCACGATCCCACTGATCAGCCTTGTACGAAACATAAATATGCACCTTTTCCTTTACTCTTTTCGCCCGCCGTATCTCCTGTCCTGGCTGTTGTATTTTTCAATAGCCTTTAATAACTCCTCTTTGGTGAAATCCGGCCAGGGGACTTCGGTGAAATAAAATTCTGTATAGGCCAGCTGCCACATCAGATAATTCGACAGGCGCAGCTCCCCGCTCGTGCGGATCAAAAGATCCGGATCCGGTACGCCCGCCGTGTCCAGATAGCCGGAAAAACAGTCCTCCGTGATGTCAGATACCGCCAGCCTTCCGTCCATGCAGTCCGCTGCAACGCGGCGGATGGCCCGCACGATCTCATCACGGCTCCCATAATTGATCGCAATCTGGAAATTCAGCCCCGTATTGTCTTTCGAGGAAGTCACCAGGTCGACCAGGCTCTTCTGCAGATCCTCCGCGAGCGCACTCGGGTCGCCGAGAACGCGCACCTTCATATTATTATCCCTTGCAGTCTTTATGCAGGTCTTTGTATAGCGGCGGAAAAGCCTCATCAGAGAATCCACCTCCTCCGGTGAGCGTTTCCAGTTTTCTGTGGAAAACAGGTACACCGTCAGATATTTAATGCCAATATTCCACGCGTCCTCGCAGATCACTTCCAGGTTCTGCGCTCCCTTCGCGTGTCCATAGCTCCGGGGCCTTCCCTTGCTTTTGGCCCACCGCCCATTTCCGTCTAAAATAATTGCCACATGCTGCGGAATTACCATAACCGCTCTCCCCATCTGCTTTATCTCAATCACGGCTGCAGGAAAAAGCCCCGTCGTTAAACCGTCAGGATCTCTTTGGACTTTTCTTCCACCGCTTTGTCAATATCCTTGATGTACTTCTCCGTGAGCTTCTGAACCTCATCCTGGAGATCCTTGATCTCATCCTCTGAGACGTCCCCCTTGCCGAGCTTCTTCAGATAATCATTGGCGTCGCGGCGAATATTGCGGATCGCCACCTTGCTGCCCTCACCCTTTTTCCTGACCTCCTTCACGAGATCCTTTCTGCGCTCTTCCGTCAGCTCCGGAAAAACAAGGCGGATGATACGCCCGTCATTGGAAGGATGGATGCCGAGGTCAGATGTCATGATTGCCTTTTCAATCTTCTTCACCATGGAAGGCTCCCACGGCTGAATCTGCAGGACGCGCGGTTCAGGCACAGTAATATTGCCCACCTGCTGCAGCGGGGTCGGCGTCCCATAATAATCCACACGGATCTTGTTCAGAACATTCGGATTCGCGCGCCCGGCGCGGATTGTCCCGAACTCTTCAATCAAATTCGCGTAAGTCTTCGTCATTTTCTGGTCATAAGGTTTGATTCTTTCATCCATGATATGTCCCTCACTTTCTTATATGCCGGCAGTGATTGCGAGAATTCCGAAAAAGCAGCGCAATCAGCTTTTATAATAATCAGTCACGCGCGTCCCTGAAAATGTCTCAGACAGTCACGCGCGTCCCTGAAAATGTCCCGTCAAGAGCGCCGTTCACCGTGTTGACAATGCTGTTCTCCTGATTCAGCCCGAACACCAGCATCGGCATGTGATGCTCCATGCACAGGATCGACGCAGTCATGTCTACTACCTGAAGCTTCTTATCAATCACCTCGCGGATGGGTACCTCGTCGTACTTCCTGGCGTCCGGATTGTCCTTCGGGTCACTGTCATACACTCCGTCCACAGATTTCGCAAGCAGAATCACCTCCGCCTCGATCTCAATCGCCCGCAGCACCGTCGCGGTATCTGTGGAAAAATAAGGATGCCCGGTCCCGCCGGCAAAGAAAACCACGGTATGATCCGCAAAATACACGTTTGCGCGATCCTTACTGAAAAGCTCTGTAAATGCCCCGCACGAAAAAGGCGTCATCACTGCCGTCTTCAATCCGACCGAGCGGAAAATCTCCGAAACGTAGATGCAGTTCATCACCGTCGCGAGCATCCCGATCTGGTCGGCCTTCGTGCGGTCAATATGCTCACTGGATCGCCCTCTCCAGAAGTTGCCGCCGCCAATCACAATGCCGACCTCCATTCCCTGCTCCGCCAGAGCACTCACCTGCAGCGCAACCTTTGTGACGGTCGGCTCGTCAAACCCGGTCTTTTTATCACCCGCAAGCGCTTCCCCGCTTAATTTCAGAAGTACCCTCTTCATAACATTTCCCTTCCCGCGCCGCAAGCGGCGCATAAAAAGTATTCGCAGGTTCAGTATACCACAAAGCACCGCAAAATCCACTAAAATTTTACTGGTTTTTCTTTTTTGTCCTCTCCTTGCGGTTCAGGAAGAAATTCGAGAGCTTCTTTATCCACTGGCTCAGATACCGGAATGTCGGCTCTGTGATGATCGCGAATATCACCAACAGCATCATGCAGCTTCTGGAAACGCTGTTTATTGCGAAAATATTCCGCATAAATATCATGCAGTAAATCAGCCCTGCCGCCATCGCAAACCAGAGAAGCCAGTGGAATCTGGTCATCGGCGAAGCGATCTGGTAGAGTACCATCATGCCTACGATTGCCAGCACAATCGTGCAGGCAGTGGAGAGGTCGGTCTCATTTATGCCAAACTGCATGCAGAACAGGTACAGTCCGCTGATCACAAGAAAATCCGTCAGACCACCCGGCAGCGCCTTAAACAGTACGTTACTCAAAAAGTGTCCCTGAATCCGGTTCGTATTTTGCTCCAACGACATGACAAATGCGGGCACGCCGATCGTAAACATGCTGATCAGCGAAATCTGTGACGGTTCGAGCGGATAATTCACCATAAAGATGATCGACAGCACCGACATGCACAGGGAGAAAATATTTTTTACCAGAAACAGAGCGGATGTCCGCTCGATATTGTTCACCACGCGCCTGCCCTCCGCCACAACGGAAGGCATCCTTGAAAAATCAGACTCCAGCAGGACAAGCTGTGCCACCTGGGACGCCGCGTCACTGCCGGAAGCCATCGCGATGCTGCAGTCCGCGTCCTTGAGCGCGAGGACATCATTCACACCGTCGCCCGTCATCGCCACGGTATGCCCCGCGGCCTTAAGCGCATCCACCAGCGTACGCTTCTGCTCAGGAGACACGCGTCCGAACACCGTATACCGCAGCGCGGCCGCCCGCAGCTCCTCTTCCTCGTACAGCGTGGACGCGTCCACGTACTGCTCCGCGTCCTGGATACCCGCTTCCTTCGCGACCTCCGAGACTGTCACGGGGTTGTCGCCGGAAATCACCTTGATCCTGACGCCCTGCTGGGCAAAGTAAAGGAAGGTCTCCTTCGCATTCTCCCGGATCGGATTGGCCAGCATAATCATGCCGAGCGGCTGCACAGACGCAGTCAGGGCTCCGCCCTCAAGCGGATCCAGGCAGCGGGCAAACACCAGCACCCGATACCCCTGGCGGCTGTACTGCTCCACAGAGGACGCGTACTTCTCATACTCGCCTCGCAGGATAATTTCCGGAGCCCCGAGTACATAGCCGACTCCCCCAAAAACAGCCCCGCTGTATTTATATTGAGATGAAAAGGAATAGACCTGCTCCGGCCGCTGCCCGGAACGCTTCCGGAAGTGCTCCTTGATGGCCTTCATGGTAATATTGTCCACCGCCATGGCCGCAGCGAAATCCCCGATCGCAAGCTCCACCTCCGCGAGCTCTTCCGGCGTAAAGGAAGACTCCGTCTCCGCCTGGCCTGCCTCTGTCCGTGGCCGCAGCGGAGCCAGATTTTTCACGGTCATCGTATTGTCTGTTATCGTGCCCGTCTTATCCACGCAAAGCACATCCACGCGCGCAAGCGTCTCAATGCACTTCATGTCGTGCACAAGCACCTTTTTCATAGCCAGGCGCGCCACACTGGCCGCCATGGCGACATTGGCGAGCAGGTACAGCCCCTCCGGAATCATCCCGATAATCGCCGCAACCGTTCCCGTCACGCTGTCCTTCAGCGCGGACTCGTTGATAAAATACTGCTGGCTGAATAGAATAATCCCGATCGGGATAATCAGAAAGCCGACAATCTTTACCAGCTTATTCAATGAGCGAATCATCTCGGAGGATTCCGCATCATTCATCACCTTTGCTTCCTGGGAGAGCTGGGAAATATAAGAATCCGCGCCCACCTTGTCCAGCTTCGCGCGGCACTCGCCGGAGACGATGAAACTGCCGGACCAGAGGGTGTCGCCCTCCTTCTTTGAAATCTGGTCTGCCTCACCGGTAATCAGCGACTCATTGACCAGCACCTCCCCTTCCTCGATTACTGCGTCAGCCGGAATCTGGTTCCCGGCTGAAAAGACAACAATATCGTCCAGAACCAGCTCTTCCGACGGGATCACGGACTCTTTGCCATCCCTCACCACCTTATTCTTCGGGGCGTTGAGCATATTCAGGTCGTCCAGGACCTTCTTCGCATGCATCTCCTGGATGATACCGATCAGAGTATTTGCCGCAATAATCGGCAGAAACGTCATATCACGAAAAGCGCCGACCAGAATCAGAAGTACGGCGATCAGTGCAAAAATCAGGTTAAAATAGGTGACGACATTACTGTAGATGATTTCCCTGTTAGACTTGGATACAGACTCCGGGGCAGTATTTACCAGGCCCCGGAAAATGCGGTCATCCACCTGCTCTCGCGTCAGGCCCTGCCGCACATTCGGGGCATAGCGCTCCATCGGAATGATATCATCCGGGATCCGCATTTCCTCCGGAACAATCTGCGTACTTACCAGCTTTTTGCGAAAGCTTTTGATATTGCTCCAGAGGCTGGTGCCGGATTTATCTTCCTTGCTTACGATATCAGTCATTTCATCCGAAATTACATCGGTGATCTCTTTATTTTCAGGGATACCTTTATATTCCAGTTTTTCCACTCTATCATCCTCATTATTTCTCATTACCATGATACCGAGGACATTTTAGCATATCTGTTTCCAATTGATAACCCTGCAAATCCTAAAAAATTCTAAAAAGTCTATTAAGACGCCCTCACATATTTCTCTTCGAAATCCTTTTTGGGGCAGGGACGGCCAAAGAAAAACCCCTGGCTGAAATCCGGCGGAAGGACGGCGATCCGCTCACTTTCCTCTTCTGTCTCCACGCCCTCTACGCACACCTTCAGCTCCAGGCTTTTTACCATGCCATTCAGGAGGGAGAGAAGATTGAACTCATATTCATTTGACATCGCGCGCATCGTAAAGGAACGGTCGATCTTTATAATATCCGGCCGCAGTTCATTCAGGTAGTGGAAATTCGAATAGCCGGTGCCGAAGTCATCCAGGGCAAGCTTTACGCCGCTCTCCCTCAGCTGCTTCCATAGATGGGCAAAATAGGTGTCGGTCTCAATCAGGCCGCTCTCTGTCAGTTCTATGATCAGATGATCCGGCATGACATCAAACTGCTTCAGCGCGTCCATAATATCTACAACCACATCGCTCTTCACCACCTGCACATACGAGACATTGACACTCACTCGAAAATCCGGGATGACATGCTGCATCTTTTTCGCGAAGCCAAGCGCTTCATGCAGAATCCATCGGCCGGCGGGAATAATCAGTCCGGTGTCCTCTAGAATCGGGATAAACTCGCCGGGCATCACCATCTCATCCTTCATGTGGAAGCGCATGAGTGCCTCCGCACCGCTTAATGTGCCGTCCTCCGAGTGGAAAATCGGTTGGAAATATGCTTCAAACCCTTCGAAATGATTTGCCACAGCCTGCCGCAGCACCTGCGTCAGCTTTTTCTTCTTCATAAATCCGTCGTAATCTTCCTGCGTAAAGACGTAAGAGCGGTTCTTCCCGAGCTGTTTTGCCTCTGTGAGCGCAAACTCCGACAGCTTCATAATCTGCGACCAGGAAAAATCCCGGACATCCTCACACTTTAAAATCCCGCCGGAGGCCGTGACAAAGGCTTCATAATGATTTTCTTCCACAAAATGATCTAATGAGCGGCGAATATCCATATAGAGATCCGTCGCTTCCCTCACGGTACCGCCATGAAAATCCACGATCATAAACTCATCCGCGACGATCCGGTACAGATGCTGCTCGTGGTGGACACATTTCATAATAAAATCGCCCATCCTGCGCAGAATCATATCCCCATACTCCACACCAAGCCTGGCATTGATGGATTTAAAATTATCCAGGCCAAGCCGCAGAAAATAGCCGTCCGGAATCGACCCCCGGAGCCCCTGAAGCAAGGCCTTCAGACTGGTCTCGCCGAGCAGCCCGGAGAGATTGTCCGCCTTCTGCTTCCTGCCGATCTCATTGATACAGCCGACCATGTACAGTGCCCGGCTATCCTCGCCTCGCACCACACGGCCGCGGCAGTTAATCCAGATCGGCTGCCCATCCAGCCCCTGCCACCGGTAAATCAGATTATGTGAGCTGCGATCCGTAGCAAAAATGTCAGTCAGGTCATCCGTCAATGCCTGCCTGTCCTCCGTATAGGTCACATCTAAAAGCGTGTCCATCACATTGTGGAAGCTGCTCCCCGGGAGCCGGAAACGATCCAGCGCGTGGGGTGAAATGTAATAAGAATCCTTTTCAAAATCGAAAACAAATAAATAATCGTCCGTGCATGGATTATAGAGGTCGATCATCCGGCGAATTTCATCTACCGCCAGCAGCTCCTGATTCGGCTCGTCTTTCACTTTTAGAAACCTCCCTCCAAAATGCCCACAGTCTCCTGTATATTTATGTAAAAATTTAACGCGGCCACCCGTCAGCCCTGAACTTTCTTCCAGAAATGCTTATGGGGCTGTTATGAAAAACAGCCCCACCGCCAGGCAACCAGCTTCGTTTTTTTAAATTATTCTGCACCATACAGAGTGATCAGCTTCTGCAGATACTCGTATCTTTCCTTCGCATATCCCTCGGACTTATCAAAGAGCATCTCGGCTCTTTCCGGATTTGCCCGCATCAGAGAATTGTAACGCACCTCACCGTTCAGGAAGGTCTTGTAATCCTCAGTCGGAGCCTTGGAATCGAGCGTGAACGCCGCCCTACCCTGCTCCTTGAGAGCCGGATTGTAGCGGAAGCAGTGCCAGTAACCGGACTTCACAGCCAGCTCTTCCTCGGTCTGCGCCTTGCTCATGCCCTTCTTGATGCCGTGGTTGATACATGGAGCATACGCAATGATGAGCGACGGTCCCGGATACGCCTCAGCCTCTGCGATCGCCTTCACGGTCTGGTTGAAATCTGCGCCCATGGCGATCTGCGCTACATATACATAGCCGTAGCTCATCGCGATGGAAGCCATATCCTTCTTCTTTACTTCCTTGCCGGCAGCCGCAAACTGTGCTACCGCACCGGTCGGCGTAGACTTCGAGGACTGTCCGCCCGTATTGGAATATACCTCTGTATCAAATACCATGATATTGATATCCTGGCCGCTCGCAAGCACGTGATCCACGCCGCCGAAGCCGATATCATATGCCCAGCCGTCGCCGCCAAATACCCACTGCGACTTCTTCGCCAGATAATCTTTGCCTTTCAGGACTTCCTGGCAGTCATCGCAGCCGCATGCCTCGCAGGCAGCGATCAGCTTGTCCGTAGCGATGCCGTTCGTCACGCCTACGCTGAAGGTATCGAGCCATTCCTGCGCCGCGCTCTTTACATCCTCGCCGCAGCAGTCACACTCAAGCAGGGCTTTCACCTTTGTCTTCAGGCCATCGCGGAGCGCCCTCTGTGCGAGCAGCATACCATAGCCAAACTCTGCGTTGTCCTCGAACAGGGAGTTGTCCCATGCCGGGCCCTTGCCCTTCGCGTTCACCGTGTACGGAGTGGACGGTGAAGAGTTGCCCCAGATACTGGAGCACCCGGTCGCGTTCGCGATGTACATCCGGTCTCCGAAAAGCTGCGTGATCAGCTTCGCGTACGGAGTCTCACCGCAGCCGCCGCACGCGCCTGAGAACTCAAGCAACGGCTGTTTGAACTGGGATCCCTTTACGGTATTCTCTTTGAACTTATCGATCACATCGATTTTTTCCGGAAGCTCTACCGCATAGTCGAAGTACTTCTGCGTATCTGCGTTCGCTTCCATATTCGCCATCGTGATCGCCTTTGCACCCTTCTTGCCCGGGCAGACGTTTACGCAGGAGCCGCAGCCCGTACAATCCAGCGCAGATACAACGATTGCAAACTTGTAGCCGGCCATGCCGGTCATCGGAAGGGTCTGCATGTCAGCCGGAGCCGCTGCCACTTCCTCATCTGTCATTGCTACCGGACGGATGACCGCGTGCGGGCATACATAGGAGCAGCGGTTACACTGAATACAGTTCTCCGGATTCCATACCGGGATATCCACCGCGATACCGCGCTTCTCATAAGCAGCCGCACCTGACGGCGTCGTGCCATCTACATAATCGGTAAACGCGGATACCGGAAGATTGTTGCCCTCCTGCGCGTTTACTGCATGCTGAACGGTATTGACAAACTTCACGACATCCTCTCTGCCGCCAGTCACATCCTTCGCGATGATATCTTCCGTCTCAGCCGTCTTCCAGCTCTCCGGAACCTGAATTTCCACTACCTGCTTTGCGCCGGCGTCAATCGCCGCCCAGTTCTTCTGGACTACGTCGTCACCCTTGCGGCCGTAGGTCGCCTTCACCGCAGCCTTCATCAGGTCAATTGCCTGATCCTCCGGGATAATGCCGGTCAGCTTGAAGAATGCGGGCTGAAGGATCGTGTTGATACGGGTCGGTCCCATGCCGGTCTCGATACCGATCTTCACGCCGTCGATGGTGTAGAACTTAATCCCATGGTTCGCGATGAATGCCTTCACCTGTCCCGGAAGATGCTTTTCAAGGCCTTCCATATCCCAGGAGCAGTTCAGCAGGAAGGTACCGCCATCCACCAGCTCCTGTACCATGTTGTACTTGCG
>JAJQBS010000116.1 GCA_021203145.1 Lachnospiraceae bacterium
GCTGGGAGCCCCAAAATAGGTTTTAAATGCAGGTTATACGACTTTTAGGATTATATGAAGCCAATGGATTTCAAATCTGATTTTAGAATCAGGCATCCCATCAATAGGCATAATATCAATCCACGGTCTAACGCTCTGTTCTTCCTTTGCGTAACTAATTTTTATTTTATGAGACTTGTCTACCAGTTTTGTAATCAGATCTTCTCCATTTTCAAGAAAAATATTTTCAACTTCGTATCGAGAACAATTTACTTTTCTATCTGAAAATAATTTGATTAATTTGTCATAGTCTCTACGAGGCATATCAATATCCACATCATCATCCCAAGGGATAAAACCACTGTGTCGCACGGCACCAAGACATGTTCCGCCGCTTACATAATATTTCAGATTATTTCTTTCACATAGATCAGTAAAAAATTTTAGTAATTCGTATTCTATTTTTTGAATGTCATTCAAGTCGTTCATTAAATTTTTACCCCATTCTTACCAAATATTTATCTGATCGGCCAACTGTAAGGCTTTTTCCACGGTAACGTCCGAATTATAATGCTGGTGTTCACCCCACCGGCCAAGGCCACATACCCCCTGCTCTGCACTCCAAGACAAAAGCTTCTTCATAATAGCTGGCTTTTCAATCGTATTGAGCGGATAAGCATATTGATTCATGTACTTAAAATTATCATTTGGCTCCTCCATTCCAATACGCTCACTGTTCGTCTCCGTCCAATAGCCCTTACTGTTCGGGCAGAAATTATGGCGAACGAGAATCCTGTGGTATGGCAGCTTTGTATCAGGATAATATATCCACTGCGCCTCTGTATCCATATGCTTTGGAAAGTATTCCGTCTGGATAGAACTGTATTTCAGTTTTCCTATACTCTCCTTGATCTCCTCCGGCATACCAGCAAATGTTTCAAACTCCATCCATGGAATCGTTGTTATAATCTTTTCTGCGTAATAAGACGTTCCATCATCTGTGGTCACAGTCTTTGTAGTAAAATTGATACCAACAATATCCTTGCCGTATTCAATATTGCTTTTGATTGCATCCGCCATTCTCAGCCACAGTTCTCCGTATCCATATTTTCTTGGATAATAGAATTGTGCGTGTCCAGGCTGTTGACCATATGCTTTCTTTGTCAGACAGCTCAAAAGAGTCTCTTCAAAGCTCACATTCGGTAGCTTCTCCAACCAATATGTACCGAGCTGGTTCAGTTCTTTGCTGAACATCTTCTGGTTATAGGGAATCATATAATCTTCAGCAATCTTCGTGCCAAGCTTCCAGTAAATCCAGTCTACAAACATTTCCGGCATCTCAGTACCAATATTACAGCTGGCTATAGCGATTGATTTCAGATACTTCACCTGATCTTCTATTTGCATCTGCCAGATGTTCGCCTCGATCGGATGACTCACTGTATTTCCATTCACTTCAATTCTGCTATCTCGGTCATACTTCCCCCATTCTTCTTCTGGCATAAATCTAAAAAGGAATTCATTAACATACGGACGACGCACATCGAGAAAATGTCCGCCGCCAAAGTCAAATGGTGCGCCATCAACCTCTTTTGAACGACACAAGCCACCTGCTTCGGATTCCTTTTCCAAAACAAGAAAACTTGTCTCACCATTTTGTTTCAATCTATTTGCAAAAGAAAGCCCCGCAGGTCCTGCTCCTAAAATTAAATACTTTATCATTTTTCTATCTATCCTCGTTTAGATTTATTTTTATAGGAAAAGAAATATTTTAATATTTTTATGTCGTCAACAAAGTAACGTTTAAACAATCGTTTTGGGTTATGAATAAAACGATGAAACCACTCCAAGCCATGGTCTCTCATCCATTTTGGAGCTCTTTTTGCTCCGTCTCCAATAAAATCAATTACTGCACCCATTGAATAGGAAACAGGGATCTGATAGATATCCTTGTTTTCATAAATAAAAATATCCTGTTTGGGAGAACCCATCCCAACAAACAACTGATCTGCACCAGAATTTTTTAACATCGTG
Source organism: Lachnospiraceae bacterium (assembly GCA_021203145.1). Lineage (GTDB taxonomy): Bacteria > Bacillota > Clostridia > Lachnospirales > Lachnospiraceae > Choladousia. The sequence continues at coordinate 2,014 of JAJQBS010000116.1, forward strand.
TTAATCTTCTTCATTTCAGCTGCATCCTTTTCAAATCCAAATGGAGGAGAATAAGTTCCAACACAATTCAAGCCAGGATACATGGACTCTAAATTTTTTGCAGCCTGTTCTGCAATGCCCAGTCCAGCACCCAAAAGGAATATTTTATATCCTTTTTGGGACGCTCGTTCACACAATAATAGCATCAGGTCAGGACCGGACACTTTTTCTATAATAGGAGTGCCAAGCCACTTTGCCATCCATATGATTGGTTTTCCATCCGTGAAAACTAGTTCAGCATCATCGAAAATCTGGTGGGAATATTCATCTTCTATTACTCTTATAGCTTGATCAACATTTAAACCAACTATTTGACAGGGAGTTCCTCGTTCAATGCATTCGTCAACATGGTCAAGGATTTCTTTGCTGCTTATATTATTTATTCTGATTCCAAGAAATTCTATTGTCCTGTTTATTTTCTGATTATCAGATGCCAACAAGGATATCCGGTCTTTCTCCTTTATTCCACCTCTATGATGATGCTTTTGCTTCTTACTTTTCATCCAATCCTCCACTAACTCCATAGAGTACTCTCGGGAACTCAAAGCTTCATCCCGAGATTCCGCTCTTTTTTACATGTTCTAAATTTTTCCTTCCTCCAAACTCAAAGAAAAAAAATTAAACAAATTTCCTAACCCGGATAAACCGGAATCGAAATTTTGCCATTTTGCGCAAAAAATCGTTTATAAGCGACCTAAAAACTCTTGATATTTTCGCAAATTTGTGCGACTCCTTTGGTAGCCAAGGCCAAGCCCTCAATGGCATCCTTGTAATTAGAAAAAGCTACGCCGCGCGCGACACCAAATTGCAAGGAGGTAATGCACTATAATCAAGAACAGGGGGGGACTACTAAAATAAGAGAACTCCCACCCATAGCTTCGCCATTCCGCTCTTCTCTAAGGCTTTCAGGGCAGATACGATTCTTTATGACATCCGATATTAGCAGACGCGGCGGAGCGACAATCTGCTAATAGCCGGATTTTTATCCGGTAATTGATGTTGAATGCCCTTGAGACGTTTTTATTTTTCTGGTCATATATAACAGATTTTGTTGTATAAAGTTCTTGTTTTTCATATATATTTCACAATAAAATCCTGTTGTGGTGGACGATAATGTAAACTTTTTCGTCCACATATATTGAAATTTTTTCGAGGAAGATGTATAATCCCTAATTGTGTTGAATGCGGACATGCATCAATGTTTTGAGAGACGTATTGTCATAAGAATTGCTCTTGTTTTTCAAAGAATTTGCAGATTTGAAAATAAACAAGGCGTATATCGACAAAATTTTCAGTCAATACACGCCTGTTTATATTTTTACAATAAATATTGGGCTATTTTATTTTCACTCACTTAGTACCACATTTTGGCCGATTTTCAGCCCAAAAAAAGTGGACGATAATGTTTACTTTATCGTCCACTTTATCGTCCAATCGAGTCAGATGCCAAATCCCAGACTACTGCCTTCAGACTACTGCCTTCAGACTACCGCCTCTACCAGTACCTTGTCTCCAAAGGCAATTTCTTTCACTCCGATTTCTTTCTTCTGGTTGAAGTTGAAGCTGAGCATGTATCCTTTTTTCAAATGAAAGTAATCCAGATATTTAGATAACTGGCTTTCCCCACGCTCCTTATAAGCATTGCAATGCCATATTTTTAGTTCGCATATATATATTGTTTGCTTGAATAATCAATTACCAGATCCATGCGCTCCCGGTTTCTGGTCTCCGGCTCTACATAACAGTTTCCGTTCCCATTAATAATCGGCTTTAGGAAGAGCATAAAATACCGTCTGCCCTCATCTTCCACAAAAGTCTCCTCCCTGTCTCCATACAGAAAATCAAATGTTTCCACGAACTTTTCCAATATTCGCCTGACATTCAGATAGCCATCCATCACAAACTGGGACTTCTGTCTGGAGCCTTCTGCAAACATATCGCCGCTTTGTTCTCTGGAATTCAAAAGAAACTTATTGTATAATCGGGTTCCGAAAATTCGGTTTGCTATCTGGACAGAAGAATGCTGAACTTTCACAAAGCCAAACATGAATGCGTCTTTCATCGCATTGTCATCTACATTATATGGAATATTTTCTCCCTGAAACAGCAGGCGTGAAATCACCGGGTTCAGTTCCGGATAGTCGCACAATTTATTCATCAGCGATTCAAAAAGCGGGCTATTTTCTTCTGGCAGCAATTTCTTCTGTCCCAAAATCCATATCCACCGTATACTCTGCTGCAATATTCCAGGGGCTGTTCGCTTTGTGGTTCTCTTCCGGCCTGCTTTTCCTTTTAATACTGCGGACATCATATACGCCGGCCAGAATTACGGACTGGAATGTGGTCGTTTTTCTTCTTTTTAGATGATAAGCCCGAGGCTGTGCGAGAAAATTCTCAGGGTCTGTCCGCCGGTTAAGGCGTCGCTCTTCACGAAGTTCTCCGGGAAGCATATCTTATAATGTGACTTGCCGGAAGGAAAGCGCGCCTGCGGGCTTTTCTTCTTTCTAATTTTTTAAACCAGGAGGTACTTGTTGTGGGCCCATTGCTTGAACTGAATAACGTCAGCTATGCGTATCACGGCAAAAATGGTGAGACTGACGCCTTATCCGATATCTCGTTTCAGGTGTTTCCCGGAGAATTTATTGCTGTCGTAGGGCCGAGCGGCTGTGGCAAATCCACGCTGCTCTCTTTAATTTCAGGGCTTCTTTCCCCCGAGAGGGGTTCTATTTTATTTGAAGGCCAGGCAGATAAAAGTAAGATCGGATATATGCTGCAGAGGGACCATCTTTTTGAGTGGCGCACGATTTACCGTAATATTACGCTCGGGCTGGAGGTTCAGCACCGGATGGATGCAGGCGCAAAGGAGCGCGTAGATACAATGCTGAAGGAGTATGGGCTGGAGCGGTTCCGCGACGCCCGCCCAAGTGAGCTCTCCGGCGGAATGCGGCAGCGGGCCGCGCTGATACGCACACTGGCGCCGGATCCGGAGCTGCTCTTGCTTGACGAACCGTTTTCGGCGCTTGATTATCAGACAAGACTTAAGGTCTGTGATGACGTCGCAGATATTTTGCGCAGGGAAAAGAAAACCGCGCTTCTTGTGACACACGATCTGTCTGAGGCGATCAGCATGGCTGACCGGATTGTTGTTCTGACCGAGCGGCCGGCATACATCCGGGCAATTCTGGACGTAAAATTCGCCCCGGGCACTCCGTTTGAGCGCCGCAATGCACCTGAATTTTCGAATTATTTTAATCTTTTGTGGAAGGAGCTGAACGTGGATGAACGGCAATGAGACCATGACACTCTTTCAGAAAAATTACCTGAGGAGCCTGAAGCAGAGGCGGCGCAGGATCCAGGCTGCCCGGATTCTGATCTTTGTCCTGTTTTTGCTGCTCTGGGAAGCAGCCGTCCGGCTGGGCTGGATTGACGGATTTATTTTCAGCAGCCCGTCGCGGGTGACGAACGCGTTTCTTGGCATGTGGGCGGATGGGAGTATTCTCCGCCACACAGGAGTCACCCTGATGGAGACTCTCATAAGCTTTGCTCTCGTGGTTCTTCTGGGGGCAGGCTGTGCGGTTCTGCTCTGGTATCATACCACACTGTCGGAGGTCTTTGAGCCCTACCTCGTCATCCTGAACAGTCTGCCGAAATCTGCTCTCGCGCCGCTGCTGATCGTGTGGCTCGGAGCAAATCTGAAATCTATCATTGTCTCCGGCGTGTCGGTGGCAATCTTCGGGACGATTCTGAATCTTTACACTGGTTTTAAGGAGATGGACCCGGACAGCTGCAAGCTGATTTACACACTGCAGGGGAGTAAAAAGGATGTCCTTGTTAAAGTCATCCTTCCCGGCACGCTCCCGCTGCTGATCAGTGTCATGAAGGTCAATATCGGCCTGTGCCTGGTCGGAGTCGTGATTGGCGAGTTTATCGGGGCAAGGGAAGGTCTCGGATATCTGATCCTCTATTCCAGTCAGGTTTTTAAGCTGGATTGGCTGCTCCTGTCAATTGTGATTCTGTGCGTGATCGCAGTGCTGCTATATGGGATCCTGAGTCTGCTTGAGAAAAAATGTGCACATTTGGGGTACTGAATCTGCAATCGGATAGGGGGAGTTCTCGCCCCTATCCGCTGCGCCGGGCGCGCTAAAGCCAATGGGATTGCGGTCGACTTATTTCAATGCAAAATGATCTTCTGTTACCAGATCCAGTGCAGTCCTTGCTCTATAAAGCAGCTTAAGCGGACTGCCGAAACTCAGCTGCGATTATGCAACTGTTTCTGCACCTCCTGCGCAATCAGCTTTACCAGCATCTCCTGATCCATTTTGCCCATGCGGACATCAGTCTTTTTCCCTGCGCATGCGGATAAACCGTCCGCGGCATGTCCGCAGCTTGAAAACAGCTCCATTTTGGTCTGGCATTCCTGTTTCACGGCCTCTACCGCTGCTGGGATCAGGTCAATGATTCCCTTTTCCATGCTGTTAAATTTTCTGAATTCGGCCTTTACAGCCGCGACATTGATATCGGTAAATATGTTGACCTTGCTGATGCCTTCATGGATAGCCCTGCGGAAATCGTTATCCGTCAGTCCGGAGCCTCCGTGCAGGACAAGCGGCACATTCACTGTGTGCGCGATCGTACGGATCCGCTCAAAATCCAGCTTGGGAGGCAGCTTGTAGGCTCCATGCGCGTTGCCCACGGCGATCGCCAGCGCATCCACTCCGGTCCGCTCCACATAATCCTTCGCCACTGCAGGATCTGTAAAATATTTGGATGGATCCTCCTGCTGGGAGTCGCCTTCAGCGGAGTCCGGATTATCTCCTACATGTCCCAGCTCCCCTTCGATCGTTGCTCCGTAGGAGTGAGCGATTTCCGCCATCTCGCGCACCTTACTCACATTGACCTCATATGGATCCGTCGAGCAGTCGTACATAATTGAAGAAAAGCCAAGCTCCAGAGCCTTTAAGCAGGTCTCCTTTTTCAGCCCATGATCCAGATGTATGACGACCGGCACATGGGCTTTTTTCGCCATAGGAAGCAGGAAATACGAGATTTCCTCCAGAGGGCCGTATGGGAGCAGCACCTCCGCGGATCCCATAATCACCGGGGACTGGGTGGCCTCCGCCGCAGAGATAATCCCTCTGGCAAGCTCCAGATTTACTGCGTTAAAAAGCCCTACCGCATATTTTTTCTTTTTTGCCGGGAGCAAAACATCATTTAAATTTGCTAACACTGCGGTTCCTCCTTACTCATTTTTAGCCCAGCCGCCGGCAATCCTTGCTCTGAGCTGTTCAAAGCTCTGCAGGCCGCTCAGCGCGTCATAGGAAGTCACGCAGCACGCGCCCGCAGCAGCAGAAAGCCGCATGCACTCCTCCAGGGAATTTCCTTCCAGCACAGCTGTTAAAAATGCCGCGATACTGGTATCTCCGGCTCCGGTCCCCGAGAGAATCCGATCCGGCACATAGCTTTTTTCAAAGCCTTCCTTGTCCGCCCAGGCTTTCGTATCCAGCTCCAGCTTTTTGCCGACCGCTGCCAGCCTTTCCTGATCGGCGGTGCGGTAATACATGCCCGGCGCCCCGCATTTGATGACCAGCACCTTTGCGCCCAGCTGCATACATTGATCCGCCAGGGGACGAACGTCCTCTTCAATCGAAAGGATCTCTGTCAGATCCCTTCCCGCCGCACGGACCTGCCAGCTGTCAAAACGCTCACGGTCCAGCATGTAGCAGAGCTCTTCCACGCTCGGCACAAAGAAATCCACGTATGGGAGCACGCGGGCAAGGATCGTCTGCCAGTCTGCCTTCCCGGCCTCCGAAGACGGATCAACCGCTGCCATGTCAAGGGAGGTCGCCGCACCGTGCTCCTTTGCGCACTTCATCAGCTTTACCAGTTCTTCGCCCTGATTCCAGTACATTTCGGCCATCAGCGGCGGATATCCAAAATGGAACAAAGCTGCTTCTTTCAAAGCCTCCCCGGGAATGTCAGAAGCACAAAAGGTATCATTGGCGCCCGGATTATGCAGGAAAATCCTGTCAATTCCCGGCACTGCCAAAACCACAGAATACGACGTGGACTCTCCTTCCGCGACCAACATGCCGTCCGGCACCCCGTGCTCCTGCAGAATCGCGCACACCATGGAGCCAAATGGATCGTTACCCGTCTTTCCCATCAGTGTCACATCCGCTCCAAAAAATTTCATGGCCAGTCCGGTGTTTGCCACAGAACCTCCCGTATGTACATCCGCCTCTTCCATATGTATCAGCTTTCCCGGCTGCAGAAGCTCATCCAGCCGTTCAACCGGCTGATTTGGAAAAACCGGCGTAATGTCCAGGCAGATATGCCCCGCCGCAATCGCTTTTTTCTTCATCGTTTTCACCCCCGGTTTTTGATCGGTAAACCCCATTATCGGGAATTCCCTGTACGTCGTTGTCATGATGCGCAGGAGCGCGTAATAGTATAAGACAGAGGCTTCCGCCTTTGGATCGTAGTCAATGCTGGTAGCATAAATTTCCAGAACCTTGCGCCAGAACACCTTTTCAGAAGAACGAATATCCCGTATGCGGGCCAGCAACTCATCAAAGTAATTGCCCCCGCCCAATCGCTTCAACCGATCATCGTCCAGTGAAAATCCTTTTTTCATATACTCTTTCAGGATACCGCTTGCCCAGATGCGGAATTGTGTTCCTCGCAGCGACTTCACTCGATAACCGACAGAGATTATAACATCGAGATTATAATACTCAACTTGATAGGTTTTACCATCAGTAGCAGTTGTTGCAAATTTTGCAACAACTGCCGGTTTGAAAAGTTCACCCTCAGTAAAAATATTTTTAATATGCCGGGAAATGGTTGATTTGTCTCGTTGAAACAATTCCGCCATCTGATCAATAGACAGCCAGACCGTATCCTCGTCAAAAGTGGCCTCTATCTTCGTCACTCCATCTTCCGTCGTATACATGATAAGATTGGATTGGCTCATTGTTCATTTGCCTCCTTGTGAATGTTTTCCGTTTGAATGTAATAGGCCAGAAGCCGGATCACGTACTCTGGTGCGTGTCTGTTGCCCAGTTCCCAATCTGTAACTGTTCTATAAGGGATTTGAAAATATTCGCAAAATTCCTTTCGGTTCATACCTGTACTTTCCCGCAGTTCTCTGATTCTATTTTTCAATTCCATGTCGTTTCCTCCATAAAATCAACTGCGAAGCCGGCCACCGGCGGCGTTCCTCGTATGCTGAAACAAAATATGCGCTGTGTATCTATCTTAGCATATTCCGGATAAATACGCAACGCATAAATTTAAAAATCAGGATTCTCACTGCCATCCTCTAGTCTGCAAGAGATTCCGGCTCATAGGACAGCTTCACTGCCCCATAGCTCATCTGTGTCATCGCTACGCCCAGGAACTCACAGGGCTTCGGCTCGCCCCTTCCGGCAAGGATATCTTCACAGATGTGTATCAGGTCGTCCGCAGTGCTCTCCGGCTGGCTGAAGCAGTTCGGCAGGCCCATGTACCCGACATGCCCATTAAAATTCTGGTCAAAACGGTCAGCGAAGGAGCGAAATTTCTTAAGTCCGTATGAAACAATCCGCTTGCATTTTGCTTCATTTTGTAGTATTTTTCTTATATCTTATATCAGAAGGGTGAATGTCAATGACTACAATCAATATCAGACTCGATGATGATAAAAAAAGGAACTGAAAGACCCTTTTTATTCTTCTTCAAACATCAGTCAGCTTAAAAAATCTGACAGACAGATCAGAAACGGCCAAGTAGTTGAAAAAACCATGGAAGAACTGGAGGCACTGGAAAGCCCGGACCTTTAAAAGGAGATCTGAGAAGTATGTGGAGCCGGCGAATTAACAGTGAAGATCTTCCGGTTTACCGTTATGAAAAGGATACCGTTATTGTCGAACAGTGCAAAGGTCATTATGAATAAATATTACAGGATAGTGTCACCGAAGCATGCGAAAACAACGAGTTATCGAATCACTTTTTTTTAATTTGCAAAAAAGTGATTCGATAACTTGCTCTTTTCATTAAATAATAGTATACTGGGAACAGCAATCAGAGGGGAGCGTCATGAAAAATGCTGTTCAAACGTGAAAAGTATCTGAAAAAAATCCGGCCCTTTTATGATGCCGAGGATATCATCAAGGTAATTACCGGTATTCGCCGATGCGGGAAGTCCAGCCTAATGCAGACCGTTGCGGAGGAGCTGTTGGATCGCGGAGTTCACCCGGACAATATTATTTATCTTGATCTTGACAGTCGGAAATACAGGAAAATCAAAACTGCCGATCAACTGGAAACACTCATTGAAAGCTGCGTCAAAAACAATGCCTGCAATTACCTGTTCATTGATGAAGTACAAAATGTGACTGGATTCGAAGAAGTAGTCAATGCATTCCGCACGGACGGCGGATTTTCCATTTTCATCACCGGTTCCAATTCTTACCTGCTCAGTGGCGAACTGATTACCAAACTTACCGGACGCTATCTGGAATTTGAACTGTTCACATTAAGCTATGATGAATACCTGCAGTTCAAGCAGTTTTATCAGAAACCCGTCGATCCAAACCCGGCCGCGGAATTCAGCCACTATATTCTGAACGGAGGTTTTCCCAGAACAGTTTCCATCGACGATGACCAGGCAAGGCAAACCTATGTTGCAGGAATCATTCAGGAAATATTTGAGAAAGACATCCGGAGACGTGTAAAAGTAAAGGACACCGCAGCATTTGACGCAGTAAGGGATTATCTCGTCAACAATTTCGGTGCAACCACCAGCATCAAAAGTCTGACCGAAGCGTTAGTGAAAAACGGAATCAAGATCACCAGAGCCACGGTATCCAAATATGTCCAGGCCCTGATGGATGCCAAAATTCTTTATGAATGCAATCGCTTTGACATGAAGTCGAAAAAATCCCTGTCCGGCGCGAAAAAGTATTATCTGGCCGATCTGAGCCTGTATTTCTCCCGGAACACAGACAATCGGATCAACTACGGCCCTGTGCTGGAAAACATTGTCTATTTCTATGCCCGCAGTCTGGATTACGCCATCAGCGTGGGACGAATCGGCAAGCTGGAGTGCGATTTCATTTTCCGCAGCCCTGCCGGAGACTATTCCTATATGCAGGTGGCCTATACCATCCTGCTCAGCCGGGAAACAGAGGAGCGGGAGTACCGTCCTCTTGAAGAAATCCGGGACAATTATACTAAATATGTAGGGACGACTGATTATATGCTGCAAAAACGCAATGGCATCCGGCACATTAATCTGATTGACCACATGGCAGCGTGTCGGGTATTCTAAGAGCCAGCTTAAGCTGCAAAATTTTCTCACCGGGTTATGCCCCATGCAATCGGATAGGGGAGCGTACTTCTCCCCTATCCGTCTTCATTCTATATCTCGTTTAAAACTCTGCTCTATCCTACATAGGAGAAACCGGCTTGCCGGTGGATACCTTATAGCTCTGGCTACCTGGCTCGTTGCTTCGCGGGAATAAATGCAATGAAACAACCCCGGCAGCAGAATTACATTTTCCCTTCCCGGTAATTCTGCGCGTCATCCAGATCGCCGCTCCCACTGTATACCGGATACCCCGGATATGCATACAACGGCCGCGTCCTCCCGGCTGTCTGCGGATTGCGGTCTGTCACAGTCAGCGTACCCGGAGCCATTCCTTCTTCCACCCACGTATCCAGTGCGTGCAGAAAATCCGACACGATAATAAAATTGCCATCGGTTCCGTGCCCATAGCCCGGAGCCAGATAGAATCTCAGAAACTTCTTCAGATCCTCCTGCCCGTACCGCTCCAACAGCTTTTCGTAGAAGAGATGATTCCTGTTTTATCCACATAGATATCTCTTCTGATTTCTTCAAACCCAGTGTAACCTGGATTTAAATAGATTCCCATGTGCTGTAACCTCCTCTCTATGATGTCTGATAGCACTCCAGACTCTGGCGCTCAGCAACACCAGTGCTTCGAACTTCTTTAAGTCAGGAAAATCAGGAGATATTAGTAACCCGGATCTGACATATCTGCATGGCGTACAGCGCATTTCTGTGGCTTTCCGGGGTCACACCGGCACAGCACGAGGCATCCACCGTGATCGGGACCTCCGGAAAGCCTGCTTTCAGAATCATCGCATTCGAAATCACACAGATATCTGTGCAGAGCCCGACCATCTCAATCGACTCCGGCGATCCCTTCTGGCCCGACAGCCCGGCGATGACACCTGGCAGCTCGGTCGACCCAAAGGATGGTTTGTCAACCACCACGCAGTTTTCCCTGTAAACATCCTCACGGATCTCCCACCCGCGCGTTCCCCTGACGCAGTGTTTTACAGGAAGATTCCTGCCCTCCTGCGTCTCCAAGTACTGTTCTGTATGCGTATCACGAGTGTACAGAACGGCGTCGCCATTTTCCAGGTACTGGCCAATTTTCTCTCGTACATTCCCGACAATCGCTTCTGCTTCCTTTGTACCAAGAGCGCCGTCGATAAAATCATTCTGCATATCTACTACAACAAGAACTCTCATGTTCCGCTTTCATCCTTTCTTAATTTGCTTTCTTAATTTGCTCTTAATTTATTCTTAGTTTGCTGTTTCATACTGTTTTCCTCTTCTAAATTGTAATTTTGTGGTTTAAATCATAACATGAATTGCCTGAAAAGGAAAGGAAAATAAGAAAAGCAAGAAAAAATGTAACTGTTCAGGACAGTACCTCGCACTTGCTGCGAGGTACGTATGAAAGTATATAGCGTGTGGGGAAAAGCCCCATCGCGAAGCGATTTTAAATGGGCTTTTCCCTCGTAACTGTGAAGGTACTGAACAGTTACGAAAAAATTTCAAATCGACACTTTACATGGGAAAATTTTTGCTTTACTATAGCACTAATATCGACACGAAAACAAGGGGTCTGACTACCTCTGCAAAAAAGAAGGGAGCCCTTTCATGGAACAGTACCACGGCAGAGCTATTAACGACAAAATCGCCATTGGAAGGACATTTTTATACAGGAAAAATAGTATTCCGGTTTCAAAAAGACATATAGAAAAAGCAGAGATAGAAACAGAAATAAAAAGAATGGAAACCGCACTGGATACGGCTAATGCCCATCTGGAGCAGATCTATCAGAGAGCACTGGAAGAGGTCGGCGCGGATGATGCAGCGATTTTTGCGGTACATAAGATACTGCTTTGTGATAAAGATTATCTGGATTTTATTCGCAATATGATCCGCCTGGAGCAGGTCAATGCGGAATATGCCGTCACATCGGCCGGTGAACACTTTGCGCAGATGTTTGCCCGGATGAAGGATCGCTACATGCGCTCGCGCGCAGATGACATCAGAGACGTATCCGGGCAGCTGACCGCGGCACTGTCCGGCGACGGCATCAAAATGCAGGAGCCGGAGGAACCCGTCATCCTGCTGGCAAACGGCCTGGCTCCCAGTGAAACCGTCCTGTTGGACAAATCTAAAATCCTTGCCCTCATCACGCGCCATGGCCAGGCGGATTCCCACGCCTCATACCTGATCCGCTCCCTGGGAATCCCTGCTGTAAGCGGAATCGACTTCCCGGATGACTGGGATGGCCGGATGGCGATTGTCGACGGCGGAGCCGGTGTTGTTACCATTGATCCGGATACGGATACGCTGGAGGCGATGACAGGCAGGATGCTGCAGTATAGGAAGAGGCTGCGGCAGATTTGATACAATATCCTTACTACAACCGCGCGAAGGTTCTTCGGCTCGGTTTACATATCAGCTGCCATTGCTTTGATCAGCTACTGAAATGTCACTGTCATATCCTGCGGAATTCCGTAAAAATCTTTATAATACTTCATCCAACCCTCATTCATCGGCTCCGAAAGATAACAGCAAGACGGATAAGGCATATACGGAAGCACAACCTCCTCAGTTTCGCTTTCGACAGCTTCTTCCACCAGCTGCAGGCGGTATCGCTCCGTCGCTCCATTGCATGTAAAAGCATAGCTGTATGCCGCTCCCATCACAGCAACCGCTGCGGCAGTCAGAAGCGTGGGATACCAGATGGAAAATTTCCTGCCTCTGAGGAAGTATTCCGCCAGCTTTAGTGCTGTCAGGCACTGAAGGGCATAGTTAAAGTAAAAACAGCGTGCGCCAATCGGGCTGGCTGCCATCAGAGGAGCAGCGGACGCTGCAGCACAAAAGTATAAAACACAGATACCAATCCGCTCCGGCGAATCGACAGTACGCCAGATGCCAATCAAAACAAACACAAAAAACAGGGCGCATAGCAACAGCTCCACCAGATTGTTGGTTCCTTCATCCGAACAAAAGTGCCAATCAGGGTGAAGCGAATGCCAGACACTATAGAACGCAAACCCGCAGACGATCAGCGCTATGAATGCGTTCAGCAAAGAGTGCTTTTTCCCAGCCTCACTTGATTTTGAAGATGAGGAAGCTTCCGCTCGGGCCAGCAGGCAAACGATCACCAGTGCAAGAGACACATTCAACACCACGTTATTCAGAAACAGATGATCCATGATCTGGTCGCGCAGCTGGTAATACATACCGCTTATCGAAATACTAACAGTCTTATAACCAGCTTCATTGCGGTAGCCTCTGTTTGTAAACATAAGAACAGCACCGCTCATCACTCCGGCAAGGTAAACTATATGCGGCGTGCAGAATTTTCTCGTTCGTAATCGCGCGTAAAAGATCAGCCAGAAAGCGTAAATCAATGCAAATACTGTTACATTCTCGCTGAATAACTGCGTGCAAAAGCCAAGCAGGAAAATCAAAATCATTTTTGCTGGTGACAAATTTCTGAAAAGCAAAATATTCTGACTACAATTTTCTGTATAAACATCCTCTGTCAGATTAAACCAGCATAAAAACAAAATCACAGGCGGCACAAAATTTGCAAAAGCAGAGAGCCACCCATAGCTTTGTCCAAATAACTCTTCTGGTAACATTGCGAGCAATAAAATTGCTATTATCAAAAGAAATATCTGATCTGCGTGTACCTTAAAAGAATCAGAACGGGATTCTATTTCTCCCGATTTCAATGAAAATAGTCTGCAGCCTGCTTTTCTCCGGCTAAATACACCTCTTTCCATTTCATGCAAAAGCCACACCATCCAGAAGGATGGTATCAGGGTTTTAGCAATCGTACTTCGCGTCAGCAAGATAATCGTAAGATTCCCAAGATACCTTCCATTATAATTTTTAAACAGGTTCATCATCAGTTTCAGGCGGTCTGGCAATCCCCAGTGCCAGTCATCATGACAATATGGCAGCTGGTATGCGAGGTACGCCACTATTGCCCCAAAAAGCACATAAATTGCAAGACGGATAAACTCTTTATTTCCAAATACCCCGCGTCCTGATTTCATCTCACCGTAATCCTCGTTCATTCTAAGAGTCCTTTTTTCTGCATTTTCCGATTCGTCCCAGGCCATGGCTCAGCCATGCACAGCAGGCCAACAGCCCCAAAAACAAACCGCCAAACAATAACAAGCCAAATTTTCTGGATAAATAGATCGAAGAATATAGATATCCAACCTGAATATGGAGGTCATAAGTCCTAATATCTCCATTTACCGTCAGATTGCCTTCATAGGAATCTATATAATAGTTTTTTAGCCGCCTGAAATAGATCTTTCCGGAATCATCTGTTGTTTTTTCGATCTGCAGCGTATACTTTTGTCTGCCGTCAGGCACAATTTCATCTATATTGATCACAATCTGCCCCACAGAATCAAACTCAGATACAGAGTAATCACCTGTATATATCATTTCTCCAGATTCATCCAATAGAGAAATACGAAAGCAGCTCCCTGCTTCAGCCGCTTCTTCATCTGTTCCTCCAAGGAGGCGTATCCAGCTAAAGGTTTTTGATGTGTAAAATTCCTGTGTAATCGTCTGACCATCTTTTTTTAATGTCAGCATCGCCGTATCCGAACTGTCTCCGCACCAGACACTCCAATCATGCAAAGTCACAACTGATGTAGTCATTGCGTGATAGGATACAACAAAGATACATAGTATGCTTGCCAGGATTGCATATATCTGTAAAGGACGAAGCTTTCTGCAATAATTTTGTCTGATCCTTTCCACCTTCTTTGTAAGCAGTTCGCCCCCATCAGCCGCGATCAGCAAAAGGTAATACAGGAAAGGACATTGGTAAGAAGTCTTCACTTCCCAAATACTGTAGAAAAGGATCGCTCCGAAAAAAGTCAGTACCGAGACAAACCAGGGCAAATTCCAGGATCGGGTTTTCAGTCGCTGGTACAGGGAAAAAATCATAAGAAACATCGTCGCTATCCGAAAAGCATAAGCATAGAGAGACAAAAAATCCGACTTGTCTCCCAGCACCCAGATATACAGCTTTGTCTGCAAGGTATCCTGCGCCAGTCTTCCCCCCAGCAGTTCAGCATCCGCGTAGCTCCAGGAGATCATCAGTTTGTTGTATAAAAAATTCACAAAAGATGTCGGCGTAAACGCTTTATAATTTTCAATCGTTTTCTGCAGCGTCGCCTTTGTTTTCTCTTCCTTTGATTCAAAAGACAGTGTATAATCCGTCGCATTTGAATCATGCATTCTCTCTCCCTGGGATCCGATCATCAGCCAGTGAGTGACTGGAAACGTATTATCGGACACCGTGGAGAAATAGCTTTCATTCAGACTTGTAACTGCTTTATAAAAAACACTCCCGGCAAAAATACATAAAATAACGCAAGGCAGCACGATTCTCCAGCGTTTTTTGTCCCTGCTGCTCCATAAAACAGCACAAATAGCAAATGCAATCACTGGTATTATCACGGTTGCTCTGATAAAATATCCTGCCACGGCAAATAGAGTCATCAGAACACAGTCAAACATTCTTCTCCGGATATCTGCGGACTGGTAAGCACATACTCCAAAATAAAAAACAGCCATCATAAACGGAATCGACAAAGTATTCGTATAAACCCAGAGAATCATCAGATAATACAACGGATTCAGTACACAAAGGAACAGAACCTTTACCGCAAACTTAAGACCGCAAATGCGTTTTCCGATTAACCATACAAACAGTGTTGCTGCCAGAATGCCGACTGCAGCCAGAATTTCCAGTGCCAGGCAGATACTGTCTATTTTAAAAAAAATCAGTACCTGGAAAAACCAGGTAAACAAAATCGTAATAAAATAATTATTTGCATATTTCCCAAAATAACCTGCAAACACAGAATCAGCAGACAGAGTATGTTCTCCGGAAACCGCAAAATACATGGCGCAATTCTGCACATGCAGAGCATCCGTGATTGGTACTGAGCGAAAATTCGCAAGAATAACCACCATTCCCACTGACATCCCTGCAAACAATATTCCTGAGCAGATAAAGAGGCTTCTGTCCGAAAACCCGTTCATCCACTGAAAAAACAGTATCACAATCAGGCAGATCAGTACCGCCAGAATAATCGGGAGAATCAGACGTAATCCTGATGACAGGATATCAGCAAACAGTTCTGCCTGCGCGGTATAAATAGTACCGGTCCAGATTAATATGCTGAAAAAAAGGACTGCCATTATTACAGCCTTACAGAATATAGCAAATATGCGATTATGACCTGCTGAAATGTTCATTTTCTTCCCCCGTTGTTCACATTAACGTGCACCATCTTACCATATTTATATTTTTGTTTCAAGCTATAGCAGCATAATATTTTCGAAAGCATTTAACAGCACTAAACGCATTGTTACAATAATATATTTCGCGAAATCAATTTTACACGGAAATTCTTGCATGAATCGCAGATCCATGCTATTATGCAGCGGAAAAGACAGTCAGATTTTAAAAAATATCTTCAGAAAATATCAGTGCAAAATTGATGCCTTATTATTAAATCTCGGAGGAGTTCTATACGATAACTCCGCATATTTTAGGACTAATTTCGTAGCCTGACCATCGGATTT
>JAJQBS010000069.1 GCA_021203145.1 Lachnospiraceae bacterium
GAGGAATCCCCGGCGGCAGGGGATTTGAGTGCAGGTTTCCCGACTTTTAGGATTAGAAATGGGACAAAGTGCAACGATATGTTAATGTGGAAATGCTCCCTCGCATGCGTTTGGCGGCAGGCCGCGCCGCAGGGAAACGCTTAGCGTTTGGGTTGCGCTCTTTTTTTCTGGTGTAAAATGAATTATAACATGAGCAGTCACATAAATCAAGTAGTTTATTCATAATAAATGAACTGTTTTTCAAAACCGATTTTTTTCTGACACGTCCTTTTTAACTTTCTCTCCCTGCCCGGCTTTAGCCGGAATAATTCCTTGCCCAGCCCTGTGCAATCGGATAGGGGAACTTGCTTCCCCTATCCGCCGCGCGGGGCGCGTGTGGCGTAAGCCACAAAACTCCTTACGCGCCCCTGCGCATAAAAAGAAAACCGCATAATGCCGAATCAAACCGGTATTATGCGGCAGCCACCCTGCTCGGATATTTGACGTGCATATGCCATTGAAAAAGCTTTAAGCGAATGGGAAAACGAGTCTATATGGAAAATTTTCCATACAGATAACGTATCCATCTGCCATCGCAGAAGCTTATACGCGGGAGAGATATTCGCCTGTCCTGGTATCGATCTTAAGTTTGTCCCCTGTGTTGACAAAAAGCGGAACATATACGAGTGCCCCGGTCTCTACAGTGGCCGGCTTGGAAGCGCCTGTTGCCGTATCGCCTTTGAGACCTGGCTCGGTCTCTGTTACCTCAAGCTCGACAAAGAGCGGAGGCTCTACCGCGAATACATTGCCGTTGTGAGAACAAATCTTGACCATCTCATTTTCTTTTACAAACTTGAGCGCGTCGCCGATCGTGTCCTTATTGAGCCCGATCTGGTCGTAGGTCTCTGTATTCATAAAGTAATACAGATCGCCGTCTGAGTAAAGATATTGCATCTCGACACGGTCTATACGTGCTGTCGAAAACTTCTCCGTCGGGCGGAAGGATTTTTCCACTACACCGCCGCTGATGATGTTTTTCAATTTTGTCCGGACGAAGGCTGCTCCTTTGCCTGGCTTTACATGCTGAAATTCGATGATCTGGTAGATATTCCCATCCATTTCGATGGTAACACCATTTCTGAAATCGCCTGCTACTATCATGTCGTCGTCTCCTCCTGAAAAAATATCGTAAACGGATCTCCTCCGTTTGCCCTGAAAGCAGATCCGTTTTATTACGAATCGCGTGATCTGTTTCATTCTACCTTATCCGCCTGTATTTTTCAACTGTTTTCTGCGTTAAAATTTATATTTCCTTAAGAAATGAGTGTTTACATATTTAGGTAAATATGCTAAACTCATATATAGTTTATGTGCTATTGTCTCAAAAATACAGAAAAAAGGAGCAAAGCCCCTGAATTTTCAGAATTGTTCATCTTTCGCGCCAGAGAGATTGGAAGGACTCTTGAGACAGGTACGGGCAGGGAGGGCATAGGAATATGTTGGATAATATAAGGGAATGGATTTCGGATAATCTTCGCTACATTTTACTGAGACTGGCTGTGATTCTTCTTATTATTATTGCCTTTTTCGCGATCCGGCTTGTGACGCATATCGGGTCAGGAGGTTCGAAGAAGGTTAATACGGAGCAGGAGACGGAGATACAGACGGAGAGCAGCGCATCGACATCCGATACCGTAGAGGCGCTTGTGAAGGATCAGGAGGATGTCCTGAGCCTGGCGACGACCTACTGGGCGGCAGTGCAGGATCTGGATTTTGACACGTTGGAGACGGTGTGCGGGACGACATTTGATGACGATGCGCGCGCGGCGGTGGAGGCGATGGACGTCGCGGTAGAGTCCTACGATGATATTATGACCTATTCTAAGAATGGCCTTACAGACGGTTCTTATGTGGTCTATGTCTACATGGAGATGAAGCTGAGCGGTATTGATACAGAGGCGCCGACGCTTCGGCAGATGTATATGCAGCCGGATTCGGACGGGACGCTCCTGGTACTGCCTACGGAGAGCTATACGTCAGCGATTTCGGAATATATTCTGGAGCGGCAGACGGATTCGGATGTGCAGGCATTGATCGCCGATGTCAATAATACTCTCTCTGAAAGATGTGCGGCGGACGAGGATCTTGCAAAGTATATTGAGTCGATCAATTCCGGAAGCAGCTCGTCGGACTCCGATTCGGATGATGATTCGTCAGATGGCTCGGATGACTCAGGTAGTTCGGACAGCGAAGGCTCTCTCGGGACGATGCAGACGACGACCGGCGTAAATGTGCGTAGCGAGGCATCTGCGGAGAGTACGAAGCTCGGCTCCCTGGTTGCAGGTTCTCAGGTCGAGGTACTGGAAAACCTGGATGATGGCTGGTCCCGGATTACGTATATTGACGTTTCGGGAAATACGGTGGAAGGGTATGTCATGACGCAGTATCTGACTAACTGACGGGAATCCATTTTCTGTATGATTCAGAACTATACTGAAAAGGGAGCGGTGGAGAGTTCCATTGCTCCCTTTTTTGATGCGCAGATCCGGGCACGGCATATCCCATGCGAAGCGTGGAATGCTACCCGCGAGGGAATATTGCGGCTAAAGCCGCACCTGGCTCGCGCGAGCGGATAGTGGAAAAGGCGTTCCCCTATCCGATGTTTATTTTGTCACTTGTCTCTGTGGCCGGGATGTGGTATAGTAAACGTCGTTACAGCGAATTTTTATCCGGATGCGGTCTCGTGACGGCAGCGGCCGCACCCGGAATGGAATGGCATACGGACAGGGGAATTGTGCAGGATGCAGGCGCAAAGGGAAAAGGATTTCACCGGGGAGCCGGTTCGACTGAATAAATTTCTGAGCGACGCGGGATACTGCTCACGACGCGAGGCTGACCGGCTGATTGCTGCAGGACGGGTTCTGGTGAACCAGGAGCGGGCTGTGGTGGGAATGAAGATTTTTCCCGGGCAGAGGGTGAGCGTGGACGGCCAGGTGCTCCATCGGGAGCAGGAGCGAATTCTCCTGGCGTTTCATAAGCCCCGGGGGGTTGTCTGTACAACGGATACTACATGGGGAGATACGACGATTTATGACCTGATGAACTATCCGAAGCGGATTTTTTCCATCGGCCGGTTGGATAAGGATTCCGAAGGGCTTCTCTTGATGACAAATGACGGGGATATCGTCAATAAAATCATGCGTGCGTCCAATTATCACGAAAAAGAATACCTGGTGAGCGTGGATCATGAGATTACCCCTGACTTTTTACAGAAGCTCAGAGAGGGGGTGTATCTCAGAGAACTGAACGTAAGGACACGCCCCTGTGTGGTTTCGCCCGTCGCCAGGAAGCAGCTTGGCATCATTCTGACGCAGGGCCTGAACCGCCAGATCCGGCGCATGTGCGAGACCCTCGGCTACAGGGTGACGAGGCTGGTGCGTGTGCGTGTGATGAACATTGAACTGGGAGACCTGGAGCCGGGCGGGTACCGTCCGCTGACCCGGGCAGAATCCGAACAGCTGATGGCGCAGCTTTCGGGGGAGCAGTGATGAGTGGTTAGTGGATAAAAGGGCAGAAGGCAGAGGATAGCTGGTAGTGGATAGTGGGTAGAAGGCAGAGAATAGCTGACAGTGGTTACTGACTGACAACTGACAGCTGACAACAGGCATCTTATAGTAATAGCAGAGCTGGCAAGGAGGGACTGGTGAGCGGCGTGAATCAGAAGCTGGAGCGGATGAAAGAGCTTTCCGCCAGATTAAGAGAAGCATCCAGAGCATATTATCAGGAAGATACGGAGATTATGAGCAACCTGGAGTATGACCGTCTGTATGATGAACTTCTGGCTCTAGAAAAGGAGACGGGGATTGTGATGGCGGACAGCCCGACGGTGACCGTAGGCTATGAGGCGCAGGATTCGCTGCCGAAGGAGCGGCATGAGTCTCCTATGCTTTCTCTGGACAAGACAAAATCTCCGGAAGACCTCTCGGCATTTGCCGGGACTCATGAGATTTTGCTCTCCTGGAAGCTGGATGGGCTGACGGTGGTTCTGACGTATCGGGACGGGACTCTGGTAAAGGCCGTTACCCGCGGCAATGGCGAGATCGGCGAGGTGGTCACAAACAATGCCAGAGTCTTTCAGAATATCCCGCTGCGGATTTCCTACCGGGGCGAGCTGGTGATCCGGGGTGAGGCGATCATCACGTATCCGGAATTTGAGAGGATCAACGAGGAAATTTCTGACGCGGAAGCCCGCTATAAAAATCCGAGAAATCTTTGCAGCGGCTCTGTCAGGCAGCTGAATAATGAGATTACGGCGCAGCGGCATGTGCGCTTTTATGCGTTTGCACTTGTGCGGGCGGAAGGTATAGATTTTGAAAATTCCAGGAGCGCACAGATGGAGTGGCTGGCTGCGCAGGGCTTTGAAACGGTAGAATATAAAAAGGTGACCGCATCCCAGGTGCCGGAGACGGTGGCTTATTTTGCGGAGAAAATACAGCATTACGAGATTCCTTCGGATGGCCTGGTCGCGATTTATGAGGATATTTCCTATGGGCAGTCGCTTGGCCGCACGGCAAAGTTCCCGCGCGACTCGATCGCGTTCAAGTGGCAGGACGAGACCAGGGAGACGCGCCTGGTCGGTATCGAATGGAGTCCGTCGCGCACCGGTCTGATCAATCCGGTCGCGCTTTTTGAGCCGGTCGAGCTCGAAGGCAGCACGGTCAGCCGCGCGAGTGTCCATAATGTGAGTATTGTGAAGGCTCTGAAGCTTGGCATCGGGGACCGGATCACCGTCTATAAGGCGAATATGATCATTCCGCAGATCGCGGAAAATCTGACTGGAAGCGGTACGATCGAGATCCCCGGCTTCTGCCCCGCCTGCGGCGGGCCGACTGAGATCCGCCGGAATGGGGAGCGGGAGACAAAGAGGAATACAAAGGATGCTTCTCCTGAGGATGACGCGGTAGAGACCCTTTACTGTACGAATGAGCGCTGCAGCGCGAAGAAGATCAAGCTTTATACCCTGTTTGTCAGCCGGGACGCGCTGAACATCGAAGGACTGTCAGAGGCGACGCTGGAGAAGCTCATCGGGCGGGGCTTTCTTTATACCTTTGCTGATATTTTTCACCTGTCCGACCACAGGGACGAGATCGTGGAGATGGAAGGGTTTGGTGAAAAATCCTGTGAGAATATGACGCGGAACATTGAGAAAGCCCGCAGTACAACACTCCCAAGGCTGCTTTATGGTCTTGGGATTCCAAACATCGGAGTAGCAAATGCAAAGCTGATCTGCCGGTTTTTTGATTATGACCTGGCTCGGATCCGCGCTGCGTCTGTGGAGGAGCTTTCCCAGATAGAGGGACTCGGCGACGTTATTGCTGCTTCAGTTGTAGATTATTTTGCGGATGCGCAAAATCAGGAGACGCTTGAGAGACTGCTCACCGAGCTGCAGATTGAGAGGGAGCCCGCCGGAGGAGCCGCGCAGATCCTTGCCGGGAAGACCTTTGTCGTCACAGGCAGCGTGGAGCAGTTTGCAAACCGCAATGAGCTGAAGGCGTTCATTGAGGAGCGGGGCGGCAAGGTAACTGGATCCATCACGAAGAAGACGGATTATCTGATTAACAATGATACAACTTCCTCCTCTGCGAAGAACCGGAAAGCAAAGGAACTGGGGATCCCAATCCTCTCGGAAGAGGATTTTCTGGCACTGTCCCGATCCGCAGACATCACTGAGGAATGACGGGAGCAGTCGGCCGCATGATGAAAGGATGGTGGCGGTAATGCCGATCAAAGTACAAAGTGAACTCCCCGCGAAGGAAATTCTGGAGCGCGAAAATATATTTGTGATGGATGAGAACCTTGCGGTTCATCAGAATATTCGCCCAATCCACATTGCGATTCTGAACCTGATGCCGCTGAAGGAAGAGACAGAGCTGCAGCTTCTGCGCTCCCTGTCCAATACGCCGCTGCAGGTCGAGGTGACCTTTGTAAAGGTCAGCTCACACGAGGCAAAGAACACCTCCATAAGTCATCTGAATAAGTTCTATGTGGAGTTTTCGGATATCTGCTCCCAGCGCTTTGACGGGATGATCATCACAGGCGCGCCGGTGGAGATGATGGAGTTTGAGGAAGTGGATTACTGGACGGAGCTGACGGAGATCATGGAGTGGACAAATATGCATGTCACTTCCACGATTTATCTCTGCTGGGCCGCGCAGGCGGGGCTTTATTATCATTACGGACTGCCTAAACGGCTGCTGGAGAAGAAAATGTTCGGGCTGTTCTGGCATCGTGTGAGGAATCGAAAAATCCCTCTTGTACGAGGGTTTGACGATATGTTTCTTGCCCCGCATTCGCGTCATACCGAAGTCCCGATTGAAGAGATCCGCAAGGTGAAGGAGATCACAATTCTGGCAGACTCTGACGAGGCCGGGCTGTTTCTGGCGATGGCAGACGACGGCCGCAGGATTTTTATCATGGGTCACCCGGAGTATGACCGGGTGACGCTTGATGGCGAATACCACCGTGATCTCGGCAAAAATTTACCGATTGAAATACCGAAGAATTATTATAAAAACGATGATCCTTCCATCCGTCCCCTGCTGATGTGGCGTTCACATGCTAATAATCTTTATACGAACTGGCTGAATTATTATGTGTATCAGGCGACGCCGTATGACCTCAAGGGAACCCCGGATTTTGACTATGTCTACAGCCAGCTGAACCAGTGGAGCCCCGGGCGAAGCATGAGCAATTTACCAGATGACTATAACTTTATTATATGATAATACAAGGGTCAGAAAATCAGGAACGGAATGCCTGCGGGCATTGACAATCTGTTTCATAATCTGTAAGATGAAGACAGAAACACAGAAAGGAGCAGCTTATGGCAAAGGTTGGCATTGTGATGGGCAGCGATTCCGATATGCCGGTGATGAGCAAGGCGGCGGACATGCTGGAGAAATTCGGCATAGAGTATGAGATGACGATTATATCGGCACACCGCGAGCCGGATGTATTTTTTGAATACGCGAAAAGCGCGGAGGCAAAGGGATTCCAGGTGATTATTGCGGGGGCCGGTATGGCCGCGCATCTGCCCGGCATGTGCGCGGCGATTTTTCCAATGCCGGTGATCGGCATTCCGATGCACACGGCCTCGCTCGGCGGCAGGGATTCCCTGTATTCGATTGTGCAGATGCCCACAGGGATTCCGGTGGCGACGGTAGCAATTAACGGCGGCGCGAACGCGGCGATTCTGGCGGCAAAAATACTCGCGATTTCAGATCCGGATCTGCTGCAGAAGGTGAAGGATTACGCAAAGGAGCTGGGCGGCCAGGTGGAGGAAAAAGACCGGAGGCTTCAGGAAATCGGGTATAAAGCCTATCTGGGAGGAAAGAAGTAAACCAGGTGAGCCAGGCCGGGGGTCAGAAATCAATAACACAGATAAACAAATGCTTACAGACAAACGGATGTGGAGGATCATATGGATTACAAAAATGCAGGCGTGGACATTGAAGCCGGATATCGGTCCGTAGAGCTGATGAAGGAGCATATCGCAAGAACCATGCGGCCGGAGGTGCTGACGAATATCGGCGGGTTTTCCGGGGCGTTTTCGATGGACGCCGTCAGGAAGATGGAAAAGCCGACGCTGGTGTCCGGCACGGACGGCGTCGGGACGAAGCTGAAGCTGGCATTTCTTTTGGACAAACATGATACGATCGGGATCGACTGTGTTGCGATGTGTGTGAATGATATCGCGTGCGCGGGGGGAGAGCCTCTGTTTTTCCTGGACTATATTGCCTGTGGCAGGAATGAGCCCGGGAAGATTGCCGCGATTGTCAGCGGGGTGGCCGAGGGCTGCGTGCAGGCAGGCGCGGCGCTGATCGGAGGAGAGACAGCGGAGCATCCGGGGCTGATGCCGGAGGATGAGTATGATCTGGCCGGGTTCGCGGTCGGCGTGGTGGATGAGAAGGATCTGATCACCGGATCGGATGTGAAGGCGCGGGATGTGATTCTTGGCATCGGCTCGTCCGGGGTTCACAGCAACGGATTTTCCCTGGTGCGCAAGGTGTTTCCGATGGAGAAAGCTGCGCTGGAGATGTACTATGAGGAGCTTGGCGGTACGCTCGGGGAGATCCTGCTTACGCCGACCCGCATTTATGTGAAGGCGCTTCGCAGTGTGAAGGAGGCGGGCGTTCGCGTGAAAGCATGCAGCCATATCACGGGCGGCGGTTTTTATGAGAATGTGCCGCGGATGCTTCCGAACGGCATGCGGGCGGTGATACAAAAAGGCAGTTGGCCGGTTCCGCCAATTTTTGATTTGCTTGCAAAAAAAGGTGAAATTGACGAACATATGATGTATAATACCTATAACATGGGCATCGGCATGATGATCGCGGTCGACCCGGCTGATGTGGAAGTCGCGAAAAAGGCGATTCGGGAGGCCCAGGAGACGGTGTATGAGATCGGCAGGATCGAGGCCGGAGAAAAAGGAGTCGAATTATGCTGAAGGTGGCAGTGATGGTCTCCGGGGGCGGCACGAACCTGCAGGCGATCCTGGACGCAATTGCGGACGGTACGATCACCAACGCCCAGGTTGTGCGCGTGATCAGCAACAACACAAAGGCTTATGCGTTGGAACGCGCCAGGAAGGCAGGGATTCCGTCTGTGTGTATTACGAGGAAGCAATATCCGGATCCGGAGCAGTTTGGCCAGGCATTGCTGGAGCTTTTGCTGGCGTCCGGCGCGGATCTGATCGTCCTGGCAGGATGCCTGGTCGTGATCCCACAGTGCGTGGTGGACGCATTTCCGAATCGTATTATCAATATTCACCCGGCGCTGATCCCGTCCTTTTGCGGCACGGGCTATTACGGCCTGAGAGTGCATGAGCAGGCTCTGGCAAGGGGAGTGAAGGTGACCGGGGCGACGGTGCATTTTGTGGACGGGGGTACGGATACCGGTCCGATTCTGTTACAAAAGGCCGTTGAGGTGCGGCAGGGCGACTCGCCTGAAGTGCTGCAGCGCAGAGTGATGGAACAGGCGGAATGGGTGATTCTGCCGCAGGCGATTGATCTGATTGCGAATGGCCGGGTGCAGGTGCAGAGCGGCCGGACGATTATTTTGTAGAGGATGGCACAAAGGAAAAAGACGGATACAGTTGCAGCACATGAGGAGGATTTTATGAAGGTATTAATTGTTGGCAGCGGCGGCAGAGAGCATGCGATCGCGTGGAAGGTGGCACAGAGCCCGAAGGTGGACAAAATATACTGCGCACCAGGTAACGCCGGGATTGAGGAATACGCGGAATGTGTGGCGATTGGCGCGATGGAGTTTGACCGCCTGGCCGCGTTTGCAAAAGAGCATGCGGTAGATCTGACGGTGATCGGCATGGACGATCCGCTGGTCGGCGGGATTGTGGATATTTTTGAAGCACAGGGGCTTCGTGTATTTGGTCCGCGAAGGAACGCGGCCATTCTGGAGGGCTCCAAGGCATTTTCCAAGGACCTGATGAAAAAATACGGGATCCCGACAGCAGCGTATGAAAGCTTCACGGACGCGGATGCGGCGCTTGACTATCTTGAGACGGCAGGGTTCCCCATCGTACTCAAGGCGGACGGTCTGGCGCTCGGCAAGGGCGTACTGATCTGCAATACGCTGGATGAGGCGAAAGCCGGTGTGAAGGAAATCATGCTTGACAAAAAGTTCGGAAGCGCCGGAAACTGCATGGTGATAGAAGAGTTTCTGACCGGACGTGAGGTCTCGGTGCTGACCTTTGTAGACGGGAAGACAGTACGGCCAATGACCTCCGCGCAGGATCATAAGCGCGCCGGGGACGGGGATACTGGTCTCAATACCGGAGGCATGGGAACCTTTTCCCCGAGCCCGTTCTATACAAAGGAGATTGACGAGTACTGCCAGAGGGCAATTTTTCAGCCGACCGTTGACGCGATGGCCTCCGAGGAACGGCCTTTTTCAGGGATCATTTTCTTTGGGCTGATGCTGACAGAGGATGGGCCGAAGGTTCTGGAATATAACGCGCGGTTTGGAGACCCGGAGGCGCAGGTCGTACTTCCGCGCATGAAGACCGATATCATAGACGTATTTGAAGCCTGCATTGACGGTACGCTGGATCAGATCCACCTGGAGTTTGAGGACAATGCGGCAGTGTGTGTCGTGCTGGCCTCTGACGGCTATCCAGTGCACTATGAGAAGGGAATCCGCATTGACGGCCTGGAGAATTTTAAGGGAAAAGACGGCTATTATGTGTTCCATGCCGGTACCGCGAAAAAGGACGGCTGCATTGTTACAAACGGCGGACGCGTACTCGGAGTGACTGCGAAGGGGCAGGATCTGAAGAATGCGCGCGCCAACGCGTATGAGGCTGTGGGGTGGGTTTCATTTGCGAATAAATATTACCGGCACGATATCGGGAAGGCGATTGACGAGGCATAGCTGAAAGAACCGGACAGGGGATATCGCCCTTGTGCTTCAGAAAAAGGAGAGTATAAGTGATGAAAATTCTGAAAAGGAAAAAAAGTACTTTTTTGGCACTGTTTCTGACGGTCCTGCTCCTGTCGGCGGGAACGGCGGCGCAGGCGGATAGCCTGTCGGCGGACAATTCACTGTCATCTCTTGGGATCACGACAGAGGGCGCCGTAGTTTCGCCGGAGTTTGCCTATGGGACGACGGTGTATGACGTCACAGTCCCGGCGGGGACAACGTATCTTTCCCTGTCTCCGACAACCACCAACAGCGCCGCCTATGTTGACAGCATCAGCGGCCAGGAGCTGACAGACGGGGCGACAACGGTTTCCATCGTAGTAGTGGCGGAGAACGGCGACGCTTACACCTATTATCTCAATGTCACCGCGGAGGAGGCCGAGGAGACAGAAGCCGAGACGGAAGCGCCCACAGAAGCCCAGACCGAGGCGGAGACGGAGGATTCGCGCTACATCAGTGTCGCCCGCGAAACTCTGGAGGAAGCGCAAAATACAATTGCTACACTGAAGTCGGAGACGAGCAGCTACCGGGACCGGGTGGATCTCCTTATGAAAATCCTTTATGGGATGATTGCGCTGTGCGTGGTGCTTCTCTTTGTAGTGATCAATCTGCTTCTGAAGAGAAGTGACATGAAAGCGGAGCTGAATGCTTATCGGGAGCTGGGCTACTCTCCCGAGGAGGAGGATCGGGAAAGGGAACGTGCCGGGAAAGAATCCGGAAAGAAGAAAAAGAAAAATAAAAAATCCAGAAAGGCGAAAAAGCCGGTCATTGTAGAGGAAGGACCCCGACAGTTACCGGAAGAGGATGCGGACATGGATTCCTATGACCGTCAGACATCCGCACAGAGGGTAGAGGAGGATGAGTTTGACCGGACCGGAAAGGATACTTTTTATGAAAAAGAGCCGCCCAAACAGTCAGGGATGACCGACGACCCGGCCACTGTTCCGAAGCCTTCCAGGGCGAAAAAGCAGGTAAAGCGGATGCCGGAGTATGAGCAGCCGAAGGAGAACGTCCGGTACGAGCTGAAAAGGAAACCGGCTGCGGATGGCGGAGAAGCAGACGGCGATGTGGACATTGATTTTATTGACTTGTGATTGCGCTCTCTGCTTTCTGCGGAAACCGCTGCATGTAAATAGCGATTATTTGTAACTATTCAGGACAGTACCTCGCACCTGCTGCGAGGTACGTATGAAAACGTATATTTTACAGGAAAAAGTCCCATCGCGCAGCGATTTTAAATGGACTTTTTCCCGTAACTGTGAAGGTACTGAACAGTTACGATTGTTTTTTATAATCGCCGCCAGGAAATACAAAGGAGCAGACTATGCTGATAGAGATTGATTTTCAGAGCGAAGAGGCATTATATATGCAGCTTCGGAACCAGATTGTAATGATGATCGCCAGATCCATGATCCAGGAGGGAGACCCGCTCCCTTCCGTGCGCCAGCTTGCCGGTGATATTGGCATCAATATGCACACGGTAAATAAAGCTTACTCTGTATTGCGCGAGGAAGGCTTTGTGACGATTGACCGCCGGCGCGGCGCTGTGATCGCGCTTAACAATGACTGTCAGCAGGCCAGGGAGGAGCTCCGGGAGCGTTTGCAGGTCATGCTTGCAAAGAGTATCTGTAAAAATATTCCGAAAGAAGACATTCACGCGATGATGGACGAGATCTACGGGGAACTGCTTTCGGAGAATACCCCTTCTCTTTGACCGGATGATACCAGAATCCGCAGGTATCATTGTGCGGGGGATGTTTTATCCGCGGCATTATTTTATGGAAGCGTCCGGCGGGACACGCCTCCCAAAAAAACGCTTCGCTAAGGAGGTTTCAGGATGCAATATCATTTCACAGACAGTGCCAGGAGGGCGCAGCAGCTTGCGGAACGCGCCGCAAAGCACTGCGGACATCATTATGTCGGGTCGGAGCATCTGCTGATCGGGCTGCTTCAGGAGGAGAATGGTGCTGCTGGCGTGATTCTGAGGGAAAATCATGTAGAAGAGCAAAAGCTTTTCGAGATGATTGACCGCCTGATCGCGCCGGAGGGCGGCACTGCCGTAAAGGAGCCGGAGGGACTGACCCCGCGCGCCCGGTATATTCTGGAGGAAAGCGATGAGCTGGCCCGGTTTTTTGACAACAGGGAGATCGGGACGGAGCATATTCTTATGGCTATGCTCAAGGACGTCGAGTGCGTGGCGACCAGGCTGCTCCACACGATGAAGATCAATTTGCAGAAGCTTTTTTCAGAGCTGGTCGAGGTGACCGGAGTCTCGGAAGAGAAGTACCGGGAATTTGTGCGCCAGATCCGGGCGGAAGGGAGCGGCGCGAGCCAGACGCCGATCCTGGATCAGTACAGCCGGGATCTGACTGTCCTGGCTGAGGCGCATAAGCTGGACGTCACGGTCGGCCGCGAGCAGGAGACGGAGCGGATTATTCAGATCTTAAGCCGCAGGACGAAGAACAATCCCTGCCTGATTGGCGAGCCCGGCGTGGGCAAGACCGCGATCGTCGAAGGCCTGGCGCAGAAGATTGCCAACGGCGAGGTTCCCCGTCCGATGCAGAAAAAGCGGGTTGTGACGCTTGATATGGCGGCCATGGTCGCCGGGAGCAAATACCGCGGCGAGTTTGAGGAGCGGATCAAGCGGATTATCAGCGAGGTGATTGAGAGCGGGGAAATCCTGCTTTTTGTCGATGAGCTTCATACAATCATAGGAGCGGGGGGCGCGGAAGGGGCGCTCGACGCTTCCAATATTCTGAAACCAGCGCTCTCACGGGGCGAGCTGCAGATGATCGGGGCGACGACCATTGACGAATACCGCAAGTATATTGAGAAGGATTCTGCCCTGGAGCGCAGGTTCCAGCCGGTGATGGTGGAAGAGCCCACTGAGGAGGAAAGCGTGGCGATTCTGCGCGGTCTGCGCCGCCAGTATGAGGAATACCACGGCGTGCAGATTTCGGATGAAGCCCTGACGGCTGCCGTAAAGCTCTCGAAACGCTATATCAACGACCGCTATCTGCCGGACAAGGCCATTGACCTGATCGATGAGGCATGTGCGCGCTGCCAGCTGGGCTATTATCCGTCTGGCGGGACGTCCGCTACACTGCAGGAGCAGTATGATGAGCTCTCTGCAAAGCGGGAGCGTACACTTAAAGAGGGAAATCTCGCAGAGGCAAAGAGTACGCATGAGGAAATGGAGCAGCTGGGCAAAAAGCTGCAGCGGCAGAAGACGCGGCAGCTGACTCTCCAGACCGGAAAGACGCGGACAGTGAACGAGGATGACATTGCGCATATTGTCTCCGTCTGGACGAAAATACCGGTACAGAAAATCGCGGATCAGGAGGGGAAAAAGCTGCTTAAGCTGGATACGCTTCTGCACTCCCGCGTGATCGGACAGGACGAGGCGGTGCAGGCAGTCGCGAAAGCTGTGCGCAGGAGCCGCTCCGGCCTGAAAAGCCCGGCCCGGCCGATTGGTTCCTTCCTTTTCCTGGGTCCGACCGGAGTCGGCAAAACGGAGCTCTCCAAAGCCCTTGCGGATCTGGTGTATGGGACGCCGAACGCGCTGATTCGGATCGATATGTCTGAGTATATGGAGAAGCACAGTGTATCCAGGCTGGTCGGTTCGCCGCCGGGATATGTCGGCTATGACGAAGGCGGGCAGCTCAGCGAAAAGGTTCGCCGCAATCCGTACTCGGTCGTACTTTTTGACGAGATTGAAAAAGCGCACCCGGATATTTTCAACATCCTGCTTCAGGTACTCGACGAAGGTCATATTACCGACGCGCAGGGGCGGAAAATTGATTTCAGAAACACGATTCTGATCATGACCTCGAATGCCGGTGCGCAGTCCATTATCGCGCCGAAGCATCTCGGCTTTGGCGCCGGAAGCGACGCGCAAAAGAATTACGGGGCAATGAAAAGCAGTGTGATGGAAGAGGTCCGGCGGATTTTCAAACCGGAGTTCTTAAACCGCATTGACGAGACCATCGTTTTCCATTCCCTCAGCGAGGAGAACGTGCGCGATATTACGGGTCTTCTGTTTGATGAGCTTAAGAAACGCTGCGCGGAGCAGCTTGACCTGAAGCTTCATTTCAGCCCCGCGCTGAAACAGATGATTGCGAAGGAGGGCTTCGACCCGAAGTATGGGGCAAGGCCGCTCCGCCGCGCAGTGCAGACCCGTGTGGAGGATCCGCTCGCGGAGGAGCTCCTCTCCAGACGAGTAACGGCGGGGAAATCCGTGAGCGTGGGAGTTGAGAAAGGAAAGGTCACGTTCCGGGTGCAGGAGTAGTGGGTAGTGATTCATGATTCGTGGTCAGTGTGTGGTGGATAAGCAGTTAACAGGTAATGTTTTAATGGCTGGAATTTTATGCGTAGTTATGGTATTATGTTGGTGCAGCAGAGGATGACGAATGGCTGACTTTTGCATTTCATCTGTACGGACCGCGTCATCCGCAATTTTGAATACACAATCGGGAGGGCATTTTGATATGTCAGGAATTACTGAACTTATTTGTACGCAGGAGGACGGCACCCTGAGCTTTGGAAATTATGAGCTTGCCGAGAAGTCGAAGAAATATGACTATGAGCATGACGGCGACCTGTATAAGGTAAAGACATTTGCGGACATTACCAGACTTGAGCGCAATGGACTGTTTGTGTATGAGTCTGTCCCCGGGACGACGGTACATAACTTTCACGCGACCGGGAATGGGGTTTCTTTTGAAGTGGAAGGCCGCAAGGACGCGCAGATTATACTCG
Organism: Lachnospiraceae bacterium; assembly: GCA_021203145.1. Lineage (GTDB taxonomy): Bacteria > Bacillota > Clostridia > Lachnospirales > Lachnospiraceae > Choladousia. The sequence goes on from JAJQBS010000069.1 coordinate 15,235, forward strand.
GCATGGAAGAGGACGCCGAGTATAAGGTGTATATTCAGGATGTGAATATCGGAGTCGTGAAGACCAGTATGGGCGGCAAGCTGGTACTGAGTGTGGAGACCGGCGCGGCGACCGATCCGGTGCCGGTAAAGGTCGTGAAGCTGTAAAAGGTGTGCTTCGCAGGATACCGCGCTTGAAGGAGGAGAAAAATGGCGAAGACGAAGACAGTTTTTTTCTGCCAGAGCTGCGGCTATGAGTCCTCCAAATGGATGGGGCAGTGCCCGGCATGCAGGGAATGGAATACCTTTGCGGAGGAGCCGAAGACTGTGAGTAAAAAGGCTGCATCCGGGACGGCCATCCGCCGGGAGAACGCTGCAAAGCCGCAGACACTCTCAGAGATTGAATTTAGCGAGGAGTCCCGCATCACGACCGGCATGGGAGAGTTTGACCGTGTGCTTGGCGGGGGGATTGTGCAGGGCTCCCTGGTATTGCTGGGAGGCGACCCGGGCATCGGGAAATCGACGCTGCTTTTGCAGATGTGCCGGAACCTTGCGTCTGACGGACGCAGGGTTCTCTATATATCGGGCGAAGAATCGCCGCAGCAGATCCGCATGCGCGCGCAGCGCATGGGTGTTTTTTCAGGTAATCTGAAGATTTTGTGCGAGACCAATCTGGCGGATATCCGCGAGATGCTCTCTGGTGAGAAGCCGGATGTCGCGATTGTCGATTCGATTCAGACAATGTATCACGAGGAGGTAACTTCCGCCCCCGGAAGTGTGTCACAGGTGCGCGAGAGCACCGGTATCCTGATGCAGATCGCAAAAGGGATGAATATCACAATCTTTGTAGTCGGCCACGTGACCAAGGAAGGTGTGGTGGCAGGTCCGCGTGTCCTGGAGCATATGGTGGATACGGTGCTCTACTGTGAGGGCGACCGCTATGCTTCCTACCGGATTCTGCGCAGTGCAAAGAACCGGTTTGGCTCCACCAATGAGATCGGCGTATTTGAGATGCGCTCCGAGGGACTTGTGGAAGTCCCGAATCCATCTGAATACATGCTGGAAGGCAGGCCGGAGGGCGCGTCCGGCTCTATTGTGGCCTGCACGATGGAAGGTACGCGGCCGGTGCTTCTGGAGGTGCAGGCGCTTGTCTGTAAGACGAGCCTTGCCTTTCCGCGCCGCACGGCGGCCGGTACAGATCTGAACCGGGTCAATCTGCTGATTGCGGTTCTTGAAAAACGCGCCGGGCTGCGGCTGTCTTCCTGTGACGCCTATATCAACATCGCGGGCGGCATCCGCATGAGTGAGCCTGCACTTGACCTCGGGATCGTCCTTGCGATCGCCTCCAGCCTGAAGGATCAGCCGATTGATGAAAAAACCATCGCTTTTGGAGAAATCGGCCTCAGCGGCGAGGCGAGATCCGTCTCAATGGCCGAGCAACGCGTCCGTGAGGCGGCGCGCCTCGGGTTCACAACCGTCGTCCTGCCGGAAAGCTGTAAAAAACAGCTGAAGGGAAGCGAGGGCATCCAGCTGATCGGCGTGCGCGGCGTGCGGGACGCGATCGGGAAGGTTCTGTTATGAAATGTGTATTTTATGAAAAATATGCTTCATGAAAATGGGATAAACACAAAAAATGAAATTTGCAATCTGCCAGATTAACAACTGTAAAATATCCAGATGTTACAACCGGAGGTGATACAATGGCTTCTTCTGCAATTGAAAATCAGGTTTATACCGTTGATGATATTTATGATTTGCCGGATGGTGTGCGCGCAGAACTGATTGACGGAGAGGTTTATTATATGGCTCCTCCGATGCGGGAGCATCAGCGAATTGTGGGAAGACTTTCCCGCATAATTGGAAACTATATTGATGCGAAACAGGGCAGATGCGAGGTATACGAAGCACCGTTTCAGGTACGATTGAATAAGGATGACAAAAATTATGTCGAGCCGGATATTTCTGTGATCTGTGACCCTGGCAAGCTGACGGACTATGGATGCGCCGGTGCGCCGGACTGGGTGATCGAAGTAGTCTCCCCCGGCAGTGTGAAAATGGATTATGGAATCAAACTGTTTAAGTATCGCTCTGCAGGTGTCCGGGAGTATTGGCTTGCCGACCCGACAACGAGGAATGTGATTGTTTATAACTTTGAAAAGAATGATGTGACGAAATTTTTATTCACAGACCCTATACCGTCCGGCATTTACCCGGATCTGACAATCGTGATAGAGCCTGTTGTGTCACAGTGAAAGTTATTGTTTTACAGTGAGAGATATGCGGTGCAGGGGCAGCAAAGCTGCCAGAATTCCTTGTGCAGCCCTGCATATCAGAAAAATCCCGGAACACGTCTTTAGAACGGATTCCGGAATTTTTCCATAACAGGGGTTGAGAGAATCGAACTCCCACTAAGAGTTTTGGAGACTCCTGTCATACCACTTGACCAAACCCCTATAAGACAAATCATCTGTCACGATTTAAACTTATAACACAGAAACGGACTTCTGTCAATAGAGTTTTCCGGAAAACAGCGACAGAATTTCAAAAAAATTTCCCCGATTTATCTGTATCAAAGAATTCCAGGTTACTATTTTCGAAGTTCTGTACACTTTTTTAACAAACGGAAACAAAAATACATAAAAAGAACATAAAAAATTCAAATAATACTGGATTTTTCTTTATTGCTGTGCTATAGTAAAGCGTACGCAAGGCTGCGCAGGGGAAATTGCGCAGCCTTGTCCTGTTCAAATGAAAGATAAGGAGGAGAAGTAAAATGAAGAAGATGAAAGCGATGCTTTCGATCACACTGGCGGCGGCGATGACGCTTGGCATGTGCAGTGTCCAGGTATCAGCAGAAGAGTCGACCGGCGCTGTGCTGAATGTCATGATTGAGACGGCGGTTGAGTCTCTGGACCCGCAGCAGGCGACAGACGGTACCTCTTTTGAGGTAATTGCCGATTACACAGACGGCCTGATGCAGATGGATGCGGACGGAGCAGCTGTTGAGGCGCTTGCTGAGAGCTATGAGATTTCAGACGACGGCCTGACCTATACCTTCCACCTGCGCGAGGCATACTGGAGCAATGGCACGCAGGTGACTGCGGCTGACTTCGTTTATGCGTGGCAGAGAGCGGTGGATCCGGATATTGCTTCCGAGTATGCGTACATGCTCAGTGACATCGGACAGATCGTGAACGCGGAGGAAATTATCGCGGGCGAGATGGATAAGAGCGAGCTCGGCGTGACCGCTGTGGACGATCTGACACTGGAGGTACAGCTGAATGTTCCGGTCAGCTATTTCCTGTCTCTGATGTATTTCCCGACCTTCTATCCGGTAAACCAGGAGTTCTGTGAGTCCTGCGGCGATACCTTCGGCACCAGCCCGGACACCGTTCTTTCCAACGGCGCGTTTATCCTGACCGATTATGAGCCGGCTGCGACTTCCTTTGAACTGGTAAAGAATGAGGATTACTGGGATGCGGACCGCATTTCTCTGGGCGGCCTGAGCTATCAGGTGATCCAGGATTCCCAGCAGGCTCTGATGAGCTATCAGGTGGGCGATCTGGACATCACGCTGGTAAACGGCGACCAGGTAGAGCAGGTAGAGGACGATCCGGAGTTTGAGAGCATCGGCGCGGGCTATCTGTGGTATGTCAGCCCGAACATCGACGCTGTTCCTGAGCTGGCGAACCTGAATATCCGCATGGCTCTGACGATGGCGATTGACCGCGAGTCGATCACAGCGGACGTTCTGAAGGACGGCTCCAAGGCGACCTATACGGCGGTTCCGATGGATTTCGCGACCGGCCCGGACGGATCCGATTACGCAGAGGATCAGACCAGATATTCAGATGTCTGCACCTATGACGCGACTCTGGCTGCAGAATACTGGCAGGCAGGACTTGAGGAGCTGGGGATCTCTGAGCTGACTCTGGAAATGGTAGTTGACGCGGACGATGCGCCGCAGAAGGTAGCGGCAGTCCTGAAGGAGCAGTGGGAGACCACGCTTCCGGGTCTGACGGTTGAGCTGGTTGTAGAGCCGAAGAAGCAGAGAGTCCAGGATATGCAGGACGGCAACTTTGAGCTGGGTCTCACCCGCTGGGGTCCGGACTACGCGGATCCGATGACCTATCTTGGCATGTGGGTGACCGGCAACTCAAACAACTACGGCCTCTGGAGCAATGAGGAATATGACGCGATTATTGCCGAGTGTACGACCGGCGATCTCTGCACGGACGCAGAAGGACGCTGGGAGGCTCTGTATGACGCTGAGGCGCTCGTGATGCAGGAAGCGGTGATCTTCCCGCTGTACACGCAGTGTAATGCACAGATGGTTTCCTCCAGTGTGACGGGTATTGAGTTCCACGCAGTCGCTCTGAACCGTGTATATAAGGATACGGTAAAGACGGTTGAGTAATCGCCGCCCCTGCGTACGATTCTGAAAACAGGGAAACAAAAAGCTTATTAAGGGCAACAAATGGGTTGGCCGCACTGAGGGGAGCTTTGGTGCGGCCTTCTATAGTGAACGACAAAATTCTTTTGTCATTCACTATAAATGATGCACACGGACGCGCGAGGAATGGCTGCTTACGCAGCCTCGCGTCAGGCGCAAAGTAAAACGACTAACGTCGCTTACTATAAAATGGAGGTATAAAGTGAGAAAATATACGCTGAAGCGAATTCTGACCTCTTTTTTAACACTTCTGGCAATTCTTTTTGTTCTGTTTCTTCTGATGCAGCTCATGCCGGGGTCTCCTTTTAACGATGAAAAATTGAGCAGTGATCAGCGGGAGCTTTTGTACGCGAAGTACGGGCTGGATCAGCCGGTTATTGTTCAGTTTTTCAGATACGCGGTCAATATGCTGCGGGGCGATCTGGGAGTCAGCTACAACATTTCCAAGAATACGCCGATCTCCCAGCTGATTCAGACCAGGCTTCCGATCTCGATCGGTATCGGCGGCGCGGCAGTCACGATCGGCGCGGTAATCGGGCTGCTGCTGGGACTGCTGGCCGCGTTAAAGCATGATACGATCTGGGATTCTCTGGCTACGATTATCTCCGTCATCGGCGTCTCTGTGCCGTCCTACGTCTTCGCGCTGGCACTGAGTTATTTCTTCGGCTTTAAGCTCCGGTGGTTCCCGATGTTGTTTTCTACAAAGACGCTTTACGCGTCCAGCGTCCTGCCCAGTATTTCGCTCTCCATGTTTACCATGGCGTCGATCGCCCGGTTTACCCGGAGTGAGATGCTGGAGGTACTGGGAAGCGATTACATGCTGCTGGCAGAGAGCAAGGGAATCTCCGGTTCTGCCCTGATTTTCCGGCATGCGCTCCGGAATGCCCTGATCCCGATTATCACGGTGCTGGCGCCTCTGGTCGTCGACCTGATGACGGGTTCTCTGGTGGTCGAGAAGATTTTCTCAATCCCCGGTGTGGGCAGCCTTCTGGTAAACGCGATTCAGTCCAACGACTACAATGTGGTTATTGCGCTGAGCTTCATTTATTCGGCACTGTACATCGGTATTATGCTGGTGGTAGATATCCTTTACGGGGTGATTGATCCGAGAATCCGGCTGGCAAAGGAGGGGGACTGACTTATGAAACTATTGAAAAAAAAGCATCCCTTCACGCTTCACGCGTCTGCTGCCGGGGCATACGCGGCCGCATCGGCCTCTTCTTCCGAAACGGCGTCCGGCGGATATGTCCCGGTAGACTCTGATTTCCGGCTCAAGGACAACGCTGCGGACATCGCGATTGATACGAACTTTGCCTCCCAGAGCTTCTGGAAGGATGTCCTGACACGGTTTGTCCACAAAAAGAGCGCGGTCGTGGGCCTGATTTTGATTTTACTGATTACGCTGCTGGCCATCGTCGGACCGGGGATGAACGAATACACCTATTCCGGCCAGAACCTGAGCCAGAAAAACCTGGCGCCGCGTATTCCCATTCTGGAAAATCTGGGAATTTTTGACGGCACGGAGACGATGAGTACTACATCCGGTTCAAAAGTGCTGAACGGATACGCAGATAATGAGCTAGATGATGTCTATTACTGGTTTGGCAGCGACATCTATGGGCGGGACATCTGGACGCGTACCTGGTCGGGCGCGCGGGTCTCCCTGATTATCGCGGTGGCGGCCGCCCTGATTGACATGGTGATCGGCATGAGCTATGGCCTGATTTCCGGCTATTTCGGCGGAAAGACGGATATGATCATGCAGCGGATCCTGGAAATTTCAAACGGCATTCCGCGGCTGGTCATTGTGACGCTGCTCCTGCTGATTCTTTCTCCCGGCATGCTGACTATTATTTTCGCGCTGATGCTGACCGAGTGGATCGGCATGAGCCGCATCGCCCGCGCGGAGATGCTGAAGCTAAAGGAGCAGGAATTTGTCCTTGCGTCCCGTACGCTCGGAGCCGGAAGCTTTTTCATTATCTTCCGCGAGGTACTGCCCAATATCATCGGACCGATTATCACACAGGTCATGTTTTCGATCCCGACGGCGATTTTTACCGAAGCGTTTCTGAGCTTTGTAGGCCTCGGCATTCCCGTGCCGCAGTGTTCTCTTGGTTCTCTGATCTCAGACGGTTTTAACAGCCTGACCACCCATCCCTATCAGATTGTGCCTCCATTGGTCGTGATGGCGCTGCTGATGCTGAGCTTTAACCTGGTGGCGGACGGCCTGCGGGAAGCGCTGGATCCGAAGATGAAGGAAATGTGAGGTGAGAAGCGTGTCGGATAAGATAGAAAAAAACACTGGGAATAGTCCGGAAAAAAAGAAGCCAGAAGAAAAAATTCTGGATATCAAAGATATTGATATCTCTTTTAAGACGACAGCGGGGATGGTGCATGCCATCCGTGGCGTCAATATCGACCTGATGAAGGGAGAGACGGTGGCCATCGTAGGCGAGTCCGGCTCGGGAAAGTCCGTGACGATGAAGGCGGCGATGGGCATTCTGGCCTCGAATGCGACGGTCAACAAAGGCTCGATCGAGTTTACGTATCATCATGCAGACGGTCAGAAGGAGACGGTGGATATCCTGAAAAAGGATAAAAAATGGATCCGCAGACATATCAACGGAAAGCGGATCGCCATGGTATTCCAGGATCCGATGATGAGCCTGGACCCGACGATGACAATCGGGAAACAGATCATGGAGGGCATGATCTGGCATTTTAAGACTCCGAAGAAGGAAGCGTGGGAACGCGCGGTGAAGCTGCTGAAGGAGGTCGGGATCGAGGAGCCGGAAAAACGGATGAAAAATTATCCGCACCAGCTCTCCGGCGGTATGCGCCAGCGTGTCGTGATCGCAATCGCGCTCTCGTGTAACCCGGACCTGCTGATCTGCGACGAGCCGACCACGGCGCTGGATGTGACGATCCAGGCGAAGATTGTCGAGCTGATCAAGCGCGTGCAGAAGGAGCGCGGGATTTCTGTCATTTATATTACCCATGACCTCGGCGTAGTGGCGAAGGTGGCAGACTACGTGAACGTCATGTACGCGGGTAAAATTGTGGAAAAAGGAACCATCAACGAGATATTCTATGACCCGAAGCACCCCTATACCTGGGGACTTCTATCAGCAATGCCCGACCTGGATACGGATGACGAGCGCCTCTACACAATCCCCGGATCCCCGCCGAACCTGCTGCATGAAAAGGTCGGGGACGCGTTCGCGCCGCGCAATCAGTTCGCGCTGGAAATAGACGACAAGGCGGAACCGCCGATGTTCCAGATTACCGAGACCCATTCGGCCGCGACCTGGCTGCTCGATGAGCGAGCGCCGAAGGTAGAGATGCCCCAGGAACTGAAAAAACGGATCGAGCGAATGAAGAAGGAGGCGCAAAAGCATGGCGGTGAATTATGATTCAAAACCCCTTCTGAAGGTAAATGGACTGAAGCAGTATTTTAAAATCAATAATAAATTTACCGTGCGCGCGGTGGATGACGTCTCATTTGAAATTTATTCTGGCGAAACCTATGGCCTGGTGGGAGAATCCGGTTCCGGGAAATCCACGATCGGCCGGAGTGTGATCCGCCTGTATGATCCGACCGCCGGACAGATTCAGTTCAACGGTATGGATATTGGCGGAAAAATGAGCAAGTCCGATACCAGTGCGCTGCGCACACAGATGCAGATGATTTTCCAGGATCCGATGGCGTCATTGAATCCGAGGAAGAAAATAGAGGATATCATCGGCGAAGGACTGGATATCCACCACAGCTATCGCTCACGCGCGGAGCGGACAGAAAAAGTGAGCACGATCCTGAAAAAGGTCGGCCTTTCACCGGAGCATTCCTCGCGGTACCCGCATCAGTTTTCCGGCGGCCAACGCCAGCGTGTAGGGATTGCCCGGGCGCTGATCATGAATCCGAAGCTGATCATCGCGGATGAGTGCATCTCCGCCCTGGATGTTTCCATCCAGGCGCAGGTGGTCAATCTTATGAAGGATATCCAGCAGGAGACCGGTACGGCGTATCTTTTTATTGCGCATGACCTCTCAATGGTCAAATACATCTCCGACCGCATCGGGGTGCTCCACCTGGGGCATCTTCTGGAAACCGGCACGACGGAGGAGATCTTTGAGAACCCGGTACACCCGTATACGAAAAGCCTTCTCTCCGCGATCCCTGCGCCGAACCCGGTCGTGGAAAAGAGCCGGGTCGCCCTGACCTACAATTATAAAACATCCGGGCTGGATTATAGTAAGGGAACCGATCATCTGGTGTCCGGCACCCACTATGTAAAATGCACGGACAAGGAATTCGCGAGATTTATGGAAGGATAAAGGATGGCAGGATTTTGAGAGCGTGAAGCTTTTGCGGACGCGATTCGCAGACCGGCGAGTTTTAAAACCTGCGATTCGTGAATCAGGCAGTGCAAGATGCATGAGATATTAGCCGACACTTCTTAAGTACCGTATAAAAAAGCCGCCCGGCGGGCGGCTTTTTTGCGTATACCAATCAGTTAAATATCGGTTGTCGGAAGACCCGTCAGCCGACATGGCTCAGCCTCCAGTCCTCGATCAGGTATTCCACGAGAGAAAAGAGCATGACTAAGGCGCAGGCTACCACCAGAGCCATAGACAGCGAATCCGGGATTTCCCTCCAGAGTACATGGAGGATTACGGTCAGATCCAGAAGGAAGGTCGTCAGCTTTCCGTGCCATTTCGCACTGTAAGGCTCTCCCGTTTTTTTAATGACCTCCATACCGCAGATGATCATAATCATCTCTTTGACGAACATAATCACAAACAGAAAGGCAATGTACGGTCTCTCCAGAATCATGCACACCAGGAGGGCGGCCTGCGTCAGCTTGTCCGCGATCGGATCCAGCACCTTTCCGAGCTTGCTGACCATGTGAAACTTCCGCGCTACAAACCCGTCCAGTACGTCGGTCACGCCTGAGAGAACCAGCACGCCGAAAGCGGCGGTAAACTGCTGCCGTACCGCATACAGCCAGACGGTCAGTGGAATCAGTATTAACCGGAAAAAGGACATCGCGTTCGGAATCGTCAGAATCCAGTCTTCGTTGTATGTGGCATCCATGTCAGCCTGACGCATAAAATCAGTTCCCTTCTATTCAGTATCTTCTGTATTCAGTATCTATTTTAAGAGGTTCGTAATGCTTTCGATATGCAATGATAACAAATATGTAACGAAAAAGCAACCAGGCATTTATAAATAACTGTCTGATTTTTAAATAGCTGATTTTAGAATTACTGATTTTAAAACGCCTGATTTTTATATCTCCTGATTGTATAATGAGTTTTAGAGTTGACTGCACGCGGTTTTCGAATGCACTTGCGGGCAGCACAGCTTTGTGGTATTCTTTTCCAGTAAAAAAGCATCTTTTCTGTGTTTTGCAACCTCTCCGGCAGATAGGAATGTCTGTTGGATCAGAGTGCGCACAAAGAAAAACCTGCAACTCATTAGACAGGAAGACGGTATGGGTATGGATATTTTTTTCATCCGGCATGGGAGCACGGCCGGGAACCTGGAACACCGCTATGTAGGCGCGACAGATGAGCCGCTGACTGGCGAAACTTTTGGCCTGTTAAAGAAAAAGAAAGAGTATTACCCGCAGCCGGACTGCGTTTTTTCCAGTCCGCTCAGACGCTGTGTGCAGACGGCTGAAGCGCTTTTTCCAGAGACGGAGATAAGATTCAGGAGCGGACTGCGGGAGCTGGACTTTGGCGAATTTGAATATAAAAATTATGAAGACTTAAAAGATGATAAACGCTATCAGGCGTGGATTGACAGCGGAGGCACGGCCGCTTTTCCGGGAGGAGAGGATCGGAACAGCTTCTGTGACCGGTGCTGCGCGGCTTTTGAAGAAGCCTGCCGGGAAGCGTTGGATGCAGGAATGCAAAAGGTGGCTTTTGTAGTGCATGGGGGAACGATTATGGCGATCCTGGATCGCTTTTCCCGTCCGCACAGGGATTATTTTGAGTGGCAGGTAAAAAATGCGGAAGGCTTTTCCTGCAAAGTGCGATGGGCGGATAGCCTCCTGGAGCATACTGGAGAGGCACAATTGTCGGAGAACACTTCGGAGTATTCAGGGGAATTCCAATTGCCGGAGAACACTTCGGAGTATTCAGGAAAATTCCAATTGCTGGGGAACACTTCGAAGTATTCAGGGGAATTCCAATTGCCGGGGAATGCATCAGGGGATGTGGGAACCCTGCTTTGTCTGGAAAATATCCGCGCGCTTCCACAGTCTCCCGGCCTGACCGGGATTGAAGATGAGTATGTGATGAATCAGAATAAAAAAATGCGCTGCGGCTATACGACGGGCACCTGTGCCGCTGCAGCCGCGAAGGCTGCCGCGCAGATGCTCCTTACCGGGAGAATCTGCTACTGGGCGGATCTGCTCACGCCGAAAGGGATCCGTCTGCATCTGCCGGTGGAAGAGCAGGAGCTTCCGGCACCACCGGTGGGGGAACGCCTTCCTCATACTCCCTTTGCGAGCTGCGCGGTTCGAAAATATGCCGGCGACGATCCGGACGCGACAGACGGGATTCTCGTATTCGCACGGGCTGAGTATATTTTGAATAAAGCTGAAAAAGGAAACCACGAGGTTGAGCCGGTTGACGGCATCGTCAGAAAAGACTACGAAGGCTCTGTCGATGCTGTTGGAGATCACCATGCGGTCATTGACAGAAACGCAGAAGAAAGCAGCGCGGATTCAGACATTGACAAGGACGTCCGTGTAGCCATCGACGGCGGTATCGGAGTCGGCCGCGTGACAAAGCCTGGGCTGGAGCAGCCGGTCGGAGCCGCGGCGATTAACCGGGTTCCGCGCGAGATGATTGCCCGCGAGGTGGAATCCGTCTGTGAGGAGTTTGAATATCCGGGCAGGCTGAAAATCACGATCTCCGTACCGGAGGGAGTCGAGATCGCAAAGCGCACGTTTAACCCGCATCTGGGGATCCGGGGAGGGATTTCCATCCTCGGGACAAGCGGAATTGTGGCGCCGATGAGCGAGGAAGCCCTGATCGCGAGCATCCGGGTCGAGATGAAGCAAAAAGTCGCTTTAGGAGAGCAGTATATTCTGATTACGCCGGGAAATTACGGCGCGGATTTTATCCGCCGGGGAACCGGAAGCTTTGGAAAGGGACGAGCAGGAGAACTGGCGGCCGACGATTGGGAATCCAGGGAAAACGAATTGCCGGATACGGACAATTTTGGAAGACTTAGCGCGGAGGATTCCATGAAATGCAGTAATTATGTCGGAGAGACGCTGGACATTGCGGCTGAGCTTGGAGTAAAGGGGATTTTATTTGTCGCGCACATCGGCAAATTTATCAAGGTCTCCGGCGGGGTTATGAACACACATTCCGCGCACGCGGACTGCCGCGCGGAGCTGATCGCCGCACAGGCCATGCGCGCAGGAACGCCCCCGGAGATTGTAAGAAGACTGCTGGATACGAATACAATGGAAGAGGCTGTGGAGATTCTGGCGAAAGCCGGGTGGCTGCGGCAGACTATGGAGGAAGTGACCAGCCGTATTCAATTCCATTTGCAGAAGCACTGCAGGGGAGCACTGGAGACGGAAGCGGTCATTTTTTCCAGCCAGTATGGATATCTGGGAGAGACGGACGGCGCAGACGCGATGGCAGAAAAAATCTCGGCACAGCCCATCCTGGTACTATCCTGATTCCTTTCTGCGCGAACCCGATATCCCGATGCATGCATGCTTCAACCCCTGATGTTTTCATGAAGCTTCGGTGTCCTCATCAAACACTGATGCAGGCATCGCTCCGGGAAAGGAATCCGGATTCTGGTCAGAGAATAAATTTTTGCAGCGCTTCCATCCGGGATTCTCCGTCGGCAAGCCCGAGCTCGTAGACCTCCTGCAGCTTTGCGGGGTCACTTTCGATGCGGCCAATCTCAATCGGGGACGAGGGGCGGATGACGAAAACGCGCCCCTCTGCCTCATACTCCTTCAGTGCGTCGACGGCATCATTATAGACCGTATGTCTCTGCAGAAGCTGCTGCCGCAGCTGCGGATATTTCCAGTAAAAAGTCCGGATCAGCGCCGGTGACATGGGTGTTTTATGATAGGACAGGTCGCGGGTCAGCACCACGATCAGCCGGTCGTATCCATTTCCCATCATCCATCGGAACGGAATGCTGTCCGAGATGCCTCCGTCGAGAAAGCGTTTGTCTCCGATCTTCACAGGTCTTGATACAAAAGGCATGGAAGCGGATGCGCGCAGGACGTCCATCTGCTTGTACACGCTGCGGATCCGGACATAGCTTGGCTTCCCGGTTTCGACCTCCGTAACGACAGCATAAAATGGAATGCTCTCCGACGCTGCGCGGTAGGCCTCGTCGTCGAATACATCCAGCTCATAGGGCACGTCATGGTAGGCATATTCTGTGCTGATGATATTTCCTTCCTTTAATAAAGGAAGGATCCCCATATAATTTTTGTCGTGATTGAACCGTTTGTTGTAGCGGATCACGCGCCCGTCCTGCCCGGAAAGATAGTTCACTCCGAACAGTGCGCCTGCCGAAACGCCGATCGCTCCGTTGATCCGGATCTGATGGTGCATCATGACATCAAGCACTCCAGCCGTATACATACCGCGCATCGCGCCGCCCTCTAATACCAGACCGATTTTCATTTTCTTCCACTCCTTTGTCAGGCCACACCCATTTATCCGAACACCTGCTTACCAACCCCGCCAGCCTGTTTTCTTTAATTATTCTGGATTTTATCACAAATGAAGGAAACTGTAAAGAAAGCGAGAGATTCTTTTTATGCTTGCAGCCTCTACGTTTTTGCCCCTGACCACACAGCAAGTGCGTGGTCAGGTTGTGAACAGTAACTGTGCTGGTTCTTTATGCTGATTCTTTTTATTTTGGTACTTGTGACAGAGACATTCCTGTGATAAACTAAGGAAAGTGTGAAGGGCGATAATTTTATGGAGGGACGGGCTTCTACAATGGGACAGGGTAACATTGATTGCAGACATCTTTCAAATACCAGCAGGGAAGCGTCCCATCCTGAATGTTTGTCGTCAGGCAGCAATGCAAAGGGCAGAGACGATGCGTCTTTGGTTGCCTCACGCAAAGGCATGCCGGTTTCTCCGAAATTGCGGATCATGGTGATCGGCGCTGTCAACGTGGATATCTGCGCGAAGCCATTTCGTCCACTCGTCGGCGCGGATTCCAATCCGGGCCGGGTAACGGTGTCCATGGGCGGAGTCGGGCGGAATATCGCGCACAATCTGCGCCTTCTGGGGCAGCCGGTGTCTCTGATCACGGTATTCGGGGATGATTCGAACGGGGAAAGGATCCGGCGGGATCTCGAACATCTGGGGATTGATATCAGCAGCTCTTTTACAGAGGCGCATAGAGCCACGTCGAGCTATGTGTTTATCACGGATGAGAAGGGCGAAATGCAGCTGGCCATTTCTGATATGGCGATCTGTGAAAGAATGACGCCGCAGATCATGGAAGAAAGGCTGGATGTGATGAATCAGTCGTGTCTCTGTGTGATAGACGCGAACCTGCCGGCAGATACGATCCACTTTCTCGCGGAGCATGTGACAGTGCCCTTATTCGCGGATCCGGTCTCGACTGCGAAGCTGCATAAGCTGCAGCCGGTTCTTTCACATCTGCACACGCTGAAGCCTAACCGTCTGGAGGCGGAGATGCTTACTGGCGTTCGGATCCGGGATGAAGCGTCTTTGCACGAGGCTGCCGCCTTTTTGCTGCATACCGGTGTGCAGAGGGTATTTATTACCCTGGGCGATAAGGGGGTTCTCTGCGCGGATCAGGAACAGCAGCAGCTGCTGCCGCCTCTTGTCGCCGATGTGAAAAGTACGACCGGTGGAGGTGACTGTTTTCTGGCAGCTCTGGCGTATGCATACCGCATGGGCTTTTCACTGGAGGAATCCGGCTCCCTGGCACTCGCCGCGGGGGCGATCTGCGCGGAGGGGGAGCAGACGATCAATGAGCAGCTGTCCGCCAGACTGGTGCATACGCGCGCGGGGGTGCACATGCCAGAGTAAAGCTTTTGACATCTTTGATAAAGAAGGAAAAACAGCATTTTTATAGAAATGGCTATTATAAAGAGTTATTACAAAGAGCAAGTATGTTTCTGCAGGAAAAGAGCAGTATTAAAGCTTGCAGTTCCAACAGAACAGATCATAATACAGGAGGAAAATCAAATGGAAACGATGAACAAATATCTTGACGTGGCGCCGGAAGTGCAGGAGGCCCTCGCGGCCGGGAAGCCGGTCGTGGCACTGGAATCTACGATCATTTCGCACGGGATGCCTTATCCGCAGAATGTGGAGACCGCCCTGGCTGTGGAGAAAATTGTTCGCGAGAACGGTGCGGTTCCCGCGACGATCGCGATCCTGGGCGGACGCCTGAAGGTGGGCATCAGCGCGGAGGAGATTGATTATCTCGGCAAAAAAGGCCTGGACGTGATTAAGACGAGCCGCCGCGATGTGCCGGTGCTGGTGGCGAAAAAAGAGGACGGAGCCGCGACAGTGGCGACTACCATGCTAATCGCCGCGATGGCAGGAGTGAAGGTCTTTGCCACCGGAGGCATCGGCGGCGTACACAGAGGAGCCGAGACAACGATGGATATTTCCGCCGACCTGGAGGAGCTGGCGATGACGCCGGTACTGGTGGTCTGCGCCGGGGCAAAGGCGATCCTGGATCTGGGTCTGACGTTGGAGTATCTGGAGACGAAGGGCGTGCCGGTGATCGGATACCAGACCGAGGAGCTGCCCGCGTTTTACACCAGAAAGAGCGGCTTTTCGGTAGATTACCGGCTGGACACGCCCGCGCAGATTGCCGCGGCCTGGACGACCAAGCTCGATCTGGGCATGAAGGGCGGCATGCTGGTGACAAACCCGATCCCGGAAGAATATTCCATGGACTGCGAATATATCAATAAGTGCATCGACCAGGCGATCGAAGAGATGAAAGCTCTTGGCATTAAGGGAAAACAGACGACCCCGTATCTGCTCGCGAAGGTAAAGGACATCACCGGCGGCGACAGCCTGGATGCAAATATCCAGCTCGTGTATAACAACGCGAAGCTGGCGTCTGAGATCGCGTGCGAGATGTGCAGACAGTAAAAATGACGAATTGTAAAATTCATGAAAAAAAGAGTTTAAATTGTCGAAAAATGTGTTATACTACTAGAAAATGGCGCAAGGGAGGGGAGTCCTGCGCGTAAGGGGTATTCAGGTCGGTCCAAAGCCGGACTGCAGATGCTTCGCCGTCCGCTGTTTACAGTATGGAGAGAGGGGCATTCTGGAGGGCTTCAGGATAAATATTTTAAAAGGAGAGAAAGAAATGAAGAAAAAACTGCTTGCATTGATGCTCTCAGCTGTTATGGTCGTGTCTTTTAGCGCGGTTACCGTACAGGCTGAGGAGACAGTATCCGCGGACGACATTGAGGATACCATGACATCGGATGATGGTACTTATGAGATCGCTTTCGTTACGGATGTCGGCTCCCTGAAGGACAAGTCTTTCAACGAGGGCACCTGGAACGGCGTGAAGCTCTACGCTTATGAGAATGGACTTTCCTATAAGTATTATCAGCCGGCCAATGAGAGCGAAGCTACGGATGATGACCGCTATGACGCGATGGCAGCTGCCTGTGACGCAGGAGCGAAGGTCGTAGTCTGCGCCGGTTATCTTCAGGAAGCGGCCCTGACACAGGTGGCGATCGATTATCCGGACGTGCAGTTCGTATTCATCGATGGTTATACCCTTTATGACGGCGATGACGCTCTGACAAATGTGGCGGGCATTAACTTCCAGGAAGAGCAGTGCGGTTACTTCGCGGGCTACGCGGTAGTAATGGAAGGCTTCACGGAACTCGGATTTTCTGGCGGCGGCGGTGGAACAAACCCGGCATGCTGCCGTTACGGCTATGGTTTCGTACAGGGAGTGAATGATGCGGCTGCAGCGCTTGGCGTTACGGTAAACATCAATTACTCCTGGCTGTACGGCTCCTCTTATTCCGCATCTGCTGAGCTGCAGACAATGGTAAGCGGCTGGTACACCAACGGCACAGAGGTTGTGTTCGCGTGCGGCGGCGCTATGTTCTCTTCCATCGCAGCGGCAGCTTCTGCAAATGACGGCTATGTGATTGGCGTAGATGTTGACCAGTCCAGCGAGTCTGATACAGTTATCACCTCCGCTATGAAGGGTCTCGCGGCAGCTACAGAGTACGCGATCGGCGTTTACTATGACGGCGAGTGGGATTCTCTGGGCGGCACGACCACGACTCTTGGCGCCGCTGACGGCGCGGTAGGCCTTCCGACTGATACCTGGTCGATGGAGAGCTTCTCTGTTGAGGATTATGAAGAGCTTCTTGCTGAGGTTGTTGACGGTACGCTTGTAGTAGACAATGACTATGAGAATGCGGATTTCAACAGCTTTGAGAACGCGGTTGTTACCATGATTGAGTAGTCTGATACGGCGGACGGGGAGATGCCCCTTCCGAATCCTGCAGATTGGCTCTTGAAAGGGGAGGGCGCATTTACACCCTCCCCTTTTCTGCACAGAGCCGGGCAAGGCATATCCCATGCGAAGCGTGGGATGCCACCCGGCGAGGGAGTTTTGCGGCTAAAGCCGCACCCGGCTCGCGCGGACGGATAGGGAGAGGGCTCCCCCTGTCTGATTGGATATACAGAGGAAAATTACAGCATACTAAAGAGAGAGAGAAAAAGAAAGGGGGAAGAATGTCATGCAGCCAGATAATGTCATTGAGATGCTTCACATCACGAAACGGTTCCCAGGCATCATTGCCAATGACGACATTACGCTCCAGCTGCGCAGAGGAGAAGTACATGCCCTGCTTGGCGAAAACGGAGCCGGCAAGTCCACGCTGATGAGTGTGCTGTTCGGCCTGTATCAGCCGGAGGAGGGCACGATCCGGAAGAACGGACAGGAAGTGAAGATCCATAATCCGAACGACGCCACGGCTCTCGGAATCGGCATGGTTCACCAGCATTTTAAACTGATTGAAGTATTTACCGTGCTGGATAATATTATTCTTGGCGCGGAGACTACAAAGCTCGGTTTTTTGCAGAAGAAGGAAGCCCGCAAAAAGGTGGAGGCTCTTTCTGAAAAATATGGCCTGAGAGTGGATTTGGACGCCAGGGTGGAGGACATCACGGTCGGCATGCAGCAGCGTGTGGAAATCCTGAAGATGCTCTACCGCGACAATGAGATCCTGATTTTTGACGAGCCGACGGCCGTCCTGACTCCCCAGGAGATTGATGATCTGCTTGAGACGATGCGGGCGTTTGCAAAAGAAGGGAAGAGTATTCTTTTCATCTCGCACAAGCTCAATGAGATCATGTCGGTCGCGGATCGCGTTACGGTTCTGCGGAAGGGGAAGTATGTCGGTACAGTGGATACGAAGGATACTGACAAGCAGCGTCTTTCCAACATGATGGTCGGACGCCCGGTACAGCTGGAGGTTGTGAAGGATGATGCGAAGCCGCAGCAGTCCATTCTTTCCGTGCGGAACCTGAGAGTGCCTTCCGCTACGCACAAACGTGATGCGGTGAATGACGTTTCGTTTGACGTACGCGCAGGTGAGATTGTCTGTATCGCGGGCATTGACGGCAATGGGCAGAGCGAGCTCGTCTATGGACTGACCGGACTGGAAAAATCCTCCGGCGGCACGGTTACCCTCTGCGGCGAGGATATTTCTCACGCTACCATCCGCCAGAGAGGGCAGAATATGAGCCACATTCCAGAAGACCGCCATAAACACGGCCTGATTCTGGATTTCACACTGGAGCAGAACATGGTGCTTCAGCGTTTCCAGGAGCCTCAGTTTGCGCATACCGGATTTATCGACACAGCTGCCGTGCGCAGCTACTCGGATAAGCTGATCGAACAGTATGATGTGCGCTCCGGGCAGGGATCGGTCACCGTCGCCAGAAGCATGTCCGGCGGCAATCAGCAGAAAGCGATCATCGCCAGAGAGCTGGACCGTGAAAAACCGCTGATTCTTGCTGTCCAGCCAACCAGAGGCCTGGACGTCGGAGCGATTGAATACATTCACAGCCAGCTGATCGCTGAGCGTGATAAAGGACACGCGATCCTCCTTGTCTCTCTGGAGCTGGACGAGGTCATGAGTCTGAGCGACCGGATCCTTGTGCTTTACGAGGGCGAGATTGTCGGCGAGCTGGATCCGAAAAAGACAGACGCTCAGGAGCTTGGCCTTTATATGGCAGGGGCAAAACGGCAGAGCGGGAAGGAGGCGAACGCGTGATGAAAGAGAAATTGAGTCAGTTTTACGCAAAAGACGGTACAAAGAGCGTTCTTTCTTCCATTATTTCCATTTTCATCGGCATGATTGTCGGCAGCATTATCATCTTTTTTGTTGGTCTCTCAACGAAATCTCTGGGGCTTAGCAGTGTCGGAGAAGGTATCCAGCTGGTGTTCGGCGGTTTGTTCAGCACCGGGCGCAACGCGGCGGGCAGCCTGACCTTCGGGTTTAATTCCACGAACTTCGGCAATATGCTGTTCCGCGCGATTCCTCTGATCCTGACGGGGCTTTCGGTTGCGATCGCGTACAAAACCGGCCTGTTCAACATCGGCGCACCAGGGCAGTACCTGATGGGGACTGCCGCGACGCTTGTCGTCGCGCTCTCAATCCCGACCGGCTCCTCTACCCTGTATGAGAACGGCGCCTGCCCTGCCTGGCTTGTGTGGCTGCTTGCCTTCCTGGCCGGCATGCTCGCGGGAGCGCTCTGGGGCGCAATCCCCGGCCTGGTCAAAGCTTACCTGAATATCAACGAGGTTCTGGCCTGCATCATGTGCAACTGGATTGCAGCGAACCTGGTTACCTGGATTTTCGAGGGCAGCAGCCTTCGTAATACGATTGAATCCGGAAAGACCGGATACGTCTATAAGACCAGCTATAACGGCGTGGCAACCGCGAAGCTGGGGCTGGATAAAATCTTTTCCGGCTCTCAGGTAAACGGCGGCATTCTCGTCGCAATCATTCTTGCTATTGCAGTATACATACTGATGGATAAGACAACGATGGGCTATCAGCTGAAAGCCTGCGGCAGCAATCGCCATTCCGCGCGGTATGCCGGCATACCGGACAAGAGGAACATCGTCCTCTCCATGGCTATTGCGGGTGCGTTGGCCGGAGCGGGAGCTTCCCTCTATTACCTGGCCGGAAATACCGAGTTCTTCTGGTCGACCTACCAGTCGCTTCCGGACGCGGGATTCAACGGCATTCCCGTGGCGCTTCTGGCCTCGTGCAATCCGATCGGCGTAATCTTTACCGGCTGTTTCATGTCCATGCTGGATATCTGCGGCCTGCAGCTGACGAATCTGACCGCATACAACGAATATATCACGGACGTCATCATCGCCGTGATTGTATACCTGAGCGCGTTCTCCCTGTTGATCCGGATGCTGCTGACCAGTAAAAAATCCGACGACCAGGCGAACGCAAATGCGAATACCGATACGCCTGATTCGGCGGCCCCGCCGGCCTCCGGCTCCGGCAGCGGCGATCTGTCCGGCACGGCTGGCGCTGTAAAAATGGACGCAGGAAAAGGTGATTCGGCTGTCCCGGCTTCGGCAGCCGCGAAAGGAGGCGATGCGCTGTGACATTCTTAATTCAGCAGACTCTGCTCTACGCAGTCCCCCTGATGATTGTCGCCCTGGCAGGCGTGTTTGCCGAGCGGAGCGGTATCGTCAATCTGGCGCTCGAAGGCATTATGATCTTTGGCGCATTCTGTGGCGTATATTTTGTAAATGTAGTACAGCAGGCCGGATGGTTCGCCACAGCCAAAGCAGACGGCAACTGGGTCGCCCTCCAGGGCTTTGAGATCCTGGCGATGCTCGTAGCCGCTCTGTGCGGGGCAATTTTCTCCCTGTTGCTGGCCTTCGCCGCGATTAACCTCCGTGCAAACCAGACCATCAGCGGCACCGCACTGAACCTGATGGCTCCCGCCCTTGTGCTTTTTTTGATCCGTATCCTGGCAAATCAGAGCACTCTCTACATGGCCGAGGGCGACGCGGCGAGCTGGTTCATGATCAAAAAGAGTACGCTCGGTTTTGACAAAAACGCAGACATTGGGTTTCTTGGTGAAATATTTATCAACAAGGTCTATCTTGCGACTTACCTCTGTATTCTGCTGTTTATCATCCTGTCCGTTTTGCTGTACAAGACCCGGTTCGGCCTTCGCTTAAGATCCTGCGGCGAGAATCCGCAGGCGTCGGATTCCCTGGGTATCAACGTGTACAGAATGCGCTACGCGGGCACTGTGATCTCGGGCGCGCTCGCTGGTCTTGGCGGCTTTGTCTACGCGCTGACCACGGCAAACTGCTCCGCGAACGGTGATGTAGCGGGCTTTGGTTTCCTGGCTCTGGCTGTTATGATTTTCGGCAACTGGAAGCCGGGCAACATCGCGGGCGCGGCATTGCTTTTTGGCCTCTTTAAGTGTATCGCGGCCTCCTATGCGAGCATTGATATCAATGGAGATGGCGTCTATATGCTGGCGAAGATCGGCCTTTCCTCAAACTTCTACCGGATGCTGCCATACCTGATCACGATGATTGTGCTGGCATTCACATCCAAGAAGTCCCGCGCTCCAAAGGCGGAGGGAATTCCGTACGACAAGGGGCAGCGGTAGGAAATGGAAAACAGGTTTACGATTTTTATCTGGATTTTATTTTAAATAATCTCTGTACATCTATTTTTGTTTATGCTAAAATAGTGTTAGAAAGATTCTCTATAGAGTCAGTAACAAAAAGTCAGCTATGATTCCTGGAGGAAAGGATATGGTGACAGAGATTATGACAGATAAGCAGTTTGATAAGATTATAAAAATGATTTCCATGATTCTTGACGGCTGTAAGGACCTTGATGAGGCAAAAGAAAAGGTAGCGGAACTGATGGATGATACGAAAAATGACAAGAAGGAATAGATCATTTTGTTAAAGAACAGGGCGGGTCAAAACCGCCCTGTTCTTCGCCGTGTGTTGCGGGCAGGAGATGAAAAGACCGCATCACTCGGGCTGGATTTTTATAACAAAACAATTGCACAGAGAAAATCATCATTATATAGGTATAAACAGAGAGGTATCGTATGCCTTCAAAAACTGAAGAACAAAAGAAAACCCTCGCCCTTGAAATTATCGGACGTTTAAAAAAAGAATATCCGAACGCGGACTGCACGCTTGATGACAGCCGGGCAGCGAAAAATTCTGCTCTACAAAATGACGCGGAAGTTATCCACGATTCGCAGTGCAAAGCGGGACAGGACAGCGATCAGGCCTGGAAACTCCTTGTGAGCGTCCGCCTGGCGGCACAGTGTACGGACGCGCGGGTCAATATTGTAGTAGAGAAGCTCTATGAAAAATTTCCGGATGTAAATGCGCTTGCCGCTGCCACACCGGAAGAAATTGAGGAGATTGTCCGTCCCTGCGGCCTTGGCAAGAGCAAGGCGCGCGACATCAGCGCCTGTATGCGTATCTTAAGAGATACATATGACGGCCGTGTGCCCGACGATTTTGACACGCTGCTGACGCTTCCAGGCGTGGGGCGCAAAAGCGCGAACCTGATCATGGGCGATGTGTTTGGCAAACCGGCGATCGTCACGGATACCCATTGTATCCGCCTGACCAACCGCATGGGTCTGGTCGACGGAATCAAAGACCCCAAAAGGGTGGAGATGGCGCTCTGGAAAATCATTCCCCCGGAAGAGGGGAATTCCTTCTGTCATCGGCTGGTATATCACGGAAGGGAAGTCTGTACTGCGCGGACAAAGCCGCACTGCGAGCGGTGTTGTGTGGCAGATCTCTGTGAGAAAAATGGGGTAGAGGGTTGAAGAAAAAGCAAATAACCAAAAACGTTTTGCGCTTAAGCTGTGTTCGTGGTAGAATCCTGTTATAAATAAAGGTAGATGAAGAAACCTTTGTGTCAGAATTTGCGAATGAACTTCTGGACATTGCAGATGAGTTTCCAGAAGAAATCATAAAAAAACTCACTGCGTTTGCGGAAAAGACTGCAACGCTGAATTCGCTCAACGCTCTTTTCCGGGTAGTAAGGGACTGGTGCGGTGCAGCCGATAAACCACCAGTTCTGATCATCGATGAGGTGGATTACGCGTCGAACAATCAGGTCTTTATTGACTTTTTGGCACAGCTGCGCGCGTATTACCTGAAACGCCCCGCGTGCCGGCGATTCATTCCGTGGTTCTTGCCGGAGTATATGATATCAGGAGCATTCGGAAAAAGATCAGACCGGACGAGGAACACCAGGAAAACTTTCCCTGGAACATTGCTACTGATTTCGACATTGACATGACCTTTTCAGAAGACGATATTTCAGGTATGCTGACTGGCTATGAAAATGATTATCATACCGGAATGGACATCGGGGGAATGTCAGAGGCGATCTTTGCCTATACATCAGGATATCTGGTGCTGGTGTCACGTATCTGTAAGCTTCTTGATGAAAAAATACCTGGAACGGATGAGTTTCCGGACAGAAGCAGTGCATGGACGAAAAAGGGGTTTGACGAAGCCATAAAAAGAGTCATAAAAGAGGACAATCCGCTTTATGAATCCATGCTGGGAAAGCTGAGCCTGTATCCACAGCTGAAAGCATTTATTCAGGAGCTGCTTTTCAATGGGAAACCGTTTCCATATATTGGCGACTACCCCGTACATCAAAGATGCGGCTATGTTCGGTTTTATCCGCAATGAAAAGGAAACGGCCGTTATCTCGAACCGTATTTTTGAGGCGGTTTTGTATAATTCTTTCATCGCGGAGAAGCTTGCCGGGAATGAAATGTATACCGCCGGTGCAAAAGAACCAAATCAGTTTATCGTAGGCGGACATAAATCGGATAGAGGAACGGCTTCTTCCTCTAGTTGATACGCAGACGGATAGAGGAAGAAACCGTTCCTCTATCCGTTTTTTTTTGCTTGACAAATACCGCCAGGGGGTATATGATAGCTCATAGAAATACCCACGAGGGGTATTTGATTCTGCGAGAGATAATGGTGCGCTTACGCCGCAGGTATAAGGAGTTGATTTTCAGTGAATGCTAAAGATAGCGTAAATAAGGACAGCATAGGCAAGGAAAACATAGAAAAAGAGAGCATAGAAAACGAAAGTATAGAAAACGAAGGTATGGGAAACGAAAGTATGGGTAATCCGGAGGAAGACAAGATTTCCGAAATCAGAGAGAACGGCGAGCAGGGCTGCTGCTGTTGTAAGAAGACCGTGCGCTCGGAAGAGGAGCGCCGGAAGCTGATCAACCGCCTGAACCGTATCGAGGGCCAGATCCGCGGGATCAGGGGGATGTTGGAGAGGGATGCGTACTGCAATGATATCCTGATCCAGTCTGCGGCGGTGAATGCGGCGGTGAACTCGTTTAATAAAGAGCTGCTGTCCAGCCATATCCACTCCTGCGTGGTTCGGGATATCCGGGATGGCAGGGATGAGGTGGTGGACGAGCTGGTGACCACGATCCAGAAGCTGATGAGATGATCGCTGCCTTTGGATAATACGGTCACAGGCTTTGCTCCAGAGTTAGAGACAGAAGAGACAGAATCCTGCGAAGCAGGATAAAAATATATTTTAGTTCAGACCGGAAAGGGGAAGAGGAAAGGTATGGACCAATATACTGTTACAGGAATGAGCTGCGCGGCCTGCCAGGCAAGGGTGGAGAAGGCCGTGGCAAAGGTCCCCGGCGTGACGTCATGTGCGGTCAGTCTGCTGACGAATTCGATGGGGGTGGAGGGAAATGCCTCGCCGGACGCGATCATCCGCGCTGTGCAGGACGCCGGGTATGGAGCGGCTCAAAAGGGTTCTGCATCGGCCAGGGCAGGCAGTGGCAGTGCAGGATCGCATGCCGTGCAGTCCCTTGCGGAGCAGGAGGAAGCGCTTGCGGATCATGAGACGCCGGTTCTGAAGCGCCGGCTGATTGCTTCGGTCGGATTTCTGCTTGTGTTGATGTATTTTTCAATGGGGCACATGATGTGGGGATGGCCGCTGCCCGCCTGGTTTGAAGATAACCATGTCGCGATGGGGTTGGTGCAGCTGCTGCTTTCGACCATCATTATGGTGATTAACCAGAAGTTTTTTATCAGCGGCTATAAGGGACTGATCCATCGTTCGCCCAACATGGACACGCTTGTGGCTTTGGGATCATCCGCTTCTTATCTGTGGAGTGTCTACGCACTTTTTATGATGACCCGGGCGCAGGTGGACGGGAATATGGAAGCAGTCATGAGCTACATGATGGATTTCTATTTTGAGTCCGCCGCGATGATTCTGACACTGATTACAGTCGGCAAGATGCTCGAAGCGCGGTCGAAGGGAAAGACAACGGACGCACTCAAAAGCCTGATGAAGCTGGCGCCCAAGACTGCGGTGCTGGTAAAGGACGGAATCGAGCAGACGGTTCCGATTGAACAGGTGAAAAAGGGCGATGTGTTTGTCGTCCGCCCCGGGGAGAATATTCCCGTGGACGGTGTGATTCTGGATGGAAGCAGTGCCGTCAACGAGGCAGCCCTGACCGGCGAGAGCATTCCGGTGGATAAGACCGTCGGGGATGCCGTCTCGGCAGCGACTGTCAACCAGTCCGGCTTTATCCGATGTGAGGCAACCCGGGTGGGGGAGGATACGACACTTTCCCAGATCATCCAGATGGTCAGCGACGCGGCCGCAACGAAGGCTCCGATCGCAAAGATTGCGGACAGGGTGTCGGGCGTATTCGTCCCAATCGTAATCACGATTGCAGTGATTACGACCCTCATCTGGCTGCTCGCGGGGCAGACGGTTGCCTTCGCGCTCGCGAGGGGGATCTCCGTCCTGGTCATCAGCTGCCCGTGCGCGCTGGGGCTGGCGACTCCGGTGGCAATCATGGTTGGCAATGGAATGGGCGCGAAAAACGGCATTTTGTTTAAAAACGCCGTTTCCCTGGAGGAGACGGGAAAGGTGCAGGTCGTGGTGCTTGACAAAACCGGTACCATCACGAGCGGGGAGCCGAAGGTGACGGACATCTTTCCTGTGGAGGGCGTGACAGAACAGGAGCTTCTGGAATCTGCCTGCGCTCTGGAACAGAAAAGCGAACATCCTCTGGCGAAGGCAATTCTGAGCTATGGACAGGACCGGAGGCTTTCCGTTGCGGAGGCCGGTGATTTCCAGGCGCTCCCGGGAAACGGGCTGGTTGCCTTGCTCGATGGGGAGGAGCTCCTCGGCGGCAGCCTGAAATTCATTCGGAGCCGGGCGAGAGTCGCGGAGGTCGTCGAGGCACAGGCAAATACGTTCGCAGAGGCCGGAAAAACGCCCCTTCTGTTTACAAAAGCCGGAAAGCTGCTTGGAATCATCGCCGTAGCAGATGTGATCCGGGAAGACAGTCCGCAGGCTATCCGAGAATTGCAGAATATGGGCATCCGCGTGGTGATGCTGACCGGCGACAATGAGCGCACGGCGAGGGCGATTGGCGCCCAGGCGGGAGTGGACGAGGTAATCGCGGGCGTGCTGCCGGACGGCAAGGAGAGTGTAATCCGGCAACTGCAAGAGATGCAGACGCCGGAGGATGAGAATATTCACTTCTGGTCGGCGCTGAAAAAAGTGATTCCGGGTCATGAAACAAGAGAAAGGCAGAAAATCAGGGTCGCAATGGTCGGTGACGGCATCAACGACGCTCCGGCTCTCACAAGAGCGGATATCGGTATCGCGATCGGCGCGGGAGCGGA
Source organism: Lachnospiraceae bacterium (assembly GCA_021203145.1). GTDB lineage: Bacteria > Bacillota > Clostridia > Lachnospirales > Lachnospiraceae > Choladousia. The sequence goes on from JAJQBS010000069.1 coordinate 41,456, forward strand.
CGTCGCGATCGACGCGGCAGACGTGGTTCTGATGAAAAGCCGGTTAAGCGACGTCCCGGCGGCCATCCGCTTGAGCCGCGCAACCCTGCGCAATATCCATGAAAACCTTTTCTGGGCTTTTTTCTATAACGTGATTGGCATTCCGCTTGCGGCAGGCGTGTGGATCCCGCTCTTCGGCTGGACACTAAACCCAATGTTTGGAGCGGCCGCCATGAGCCTCTCCAGCTTCTGCGTCGTGTCCAACGCTTTGCGCCTGAATCTGTTCCGGATTCATGAGGCGGGGCATGACAGAAAAATCAATCAGGTGGAACTAAAAATAACCATAAATCAACAAAACGAAACGGAGGAAACTAACATGGTAAAGACGACAGTACAGGTAGACGGAATGATGTGCGGCATGTGTGAAAGCCACGTCAATGATGCTGTCCGCAAGGCATTTGAGGTCAAGAAGGTCACATCCAATCACAGTAAAGGCGTTACGGAGATTCTCTCCGAATCTGAGCTGGACGAGGGCAAGCTTCGCGCCGCGATCGAGGAGACCGGCTATAAGGTGGGCGCTGTTACGATCGGCGACCAGTCAGAAAAGAAGGGATTTTCCCTGTTCCACAAGTAAGAACCTGTCGGCCAATCACTCATTCAACCTGCACCGCCTGATACGCGAACCGCAGGGTTTAAAAGCCTTGCCGCAGAAAATGATTGCACCCCCGGTATTGTGCTGAAACAGAAGTGTGCTATACTGATATTACTTTTCCTGGAAGGCGCGAGAATTAGCAAAAAAAATATTGTAATTTTTGTGAAACAATGGTATAGTCACTTTAGTGTTTTACAGTAAGAGTCCAGGAGAGGGAAATGCTGGACATACAATACCGTGCAGGTGTGGGCAAGATGCAGGATAGCATATGATTTATATGCACAGGTAAGCACCATTTTATACCCCGCGGCAGGTCTGCGGGGTATTGTTATGTGATGCATGTCACATTTTAATTAATAGAAACTCTTTATGACCAAGAGGTGCGGCTTATGCAAAAGAAAAAGAAGACAGGTGCATTTTGGTATATTATTCTCGAAATTCTGATCGGTGTGCTGATCGCACATTTTTTTCTTATGGATGCATTCGATGAAAAACACTTCCTGAAAGCTGTCATTTACGCATATTCAGAAACAGGACAGACGACGGAGACGGCGTCTTCGGCGGGTGCGGATGGAACAGTGGGTTCCTCCAATTCTTCCAGCGAGGCCAGTTCCGGTACCGGTGAGGTATCAGAAGGAACGGTAAGCCTGGCGGAGGATTCGGCTGCCTCGGAGACCGTGACGATCACTGTGTCGGATGTGTCAGACGTATCAGGGACTGTTTCCGGCGCGAAGGTGGCAATCACGAGCGCATCTGAGAGCTCGGTGGTCGAGCAGGAGGGCTACAGTAATACAGCCTATGAGGCTTATGACGGCGATCTGACGACCTCCTGGCAGGAAGGCGTGGACGGAGCCGGAGAAGGATCCTGGCTGAGCTATACCTTTGACGGGACCTGCCAGGTGACCAGCATCGTATTCTACCTGGGCGTCTGGAGAGAGGCGGAGGGAAAAGATTACTATCACAATAATCACCGCCCGAAGCAGATTGAGATTTCCATGGGAGGACAGACCTGGACGGCGGAATTTACAGATGAGAAAATAGCGCATGTGGTAAGCTTTTCCTCCCCCGTCGAGGCGTCGGAGGTGACATTTACGATATTGAGTGTATACGGCTCCGAGTATTATGACGACACTGGTATCGCGGAAATCATGGTGATGGCATGAGAAAATATGGGCATCGCCCGGAACATGACGATACTATTTGGGGAGCGAAACAAGGCAGATTTCGGAGGATCCCGGCAGCTGCCATCTGAAAAGGAAAGAAAGAGGTGGAAAAATGCGTGATGAAAAACATGATGCAGTGAAGAGAATACGCCCATTAAAAAAAGGCGATCCCCTGCCGGCGATCCTGGGGCTCGCGGCAGGGATCGTACTGCTGATTGTCGTCCTGATCCTGGTGTGGGTGTTCGTCCTGCGGGAAAATGGCGAAAAAGACGGCGGCAGCGTCCAGTCGGAATCGCAGTCAGAGAGCGTGACAGCCGAAGAGGAATCAGAGACCGAATCCGAGACAGACTCCGGGGAAACAGAAAGCGAGAGTGAGCCGATCTCTGAATCTGAAACGGAGGAGATCGAGTCAGAATCGGAGGAGGAGTCTGCGTATGCAGATGACGCGGCGGAGATCCTTGAAGGGATGACTCTGGAGCAGAAGGTGGATCAGCTGTTTTTCATCACGCCGCTGGCATTGATCAAGGCGAATGGCGCAGGTGATAATTATACGTATGTTGAGGCAGTTGGGACAACAACGACGGCAGCCTATCAGGCGTTTCCGCTTGGGGGCGTGATTGTCGGAGAAAGTAATCGCACCAGTGACAATCAGGATATTGCCGCTTTCATCAATGATCTGCGCGCTCTGTCCGAGGACGTGCAGCTGCTGATTGCGATGACACAGACAGACTATGATACCTTTACAAATGGGGGATCGGTTTTTACAGCGGAGATTATCCTGGAAGATTCCGGAGAGACTGCGTATGCGCATGCCTCTGATGAGGCACTGGAGCTGGTCGTCCAGATTGCAGAGATTGACGTGACAGCCCAGGAAGTGGCAGAGCTGCTCTCCGATGGGGCGGATATGATTCTGGTAAACGATACCGATGACGCCTATTTTGACTATGCAAGCCTGCGAGCAGATCTGCTTTCCCTGATTGAGGCTGGCACTTCTCTGACAGAAGAGGATCTGGACGAGAAGGTTGCGTATGTTCTGGCGGAAAAGCTCAGAATGTACGGCGATGAAATCGCAGAAGAGGATGAGACCGAGAGTGAGACGGACGGGACGTCCGCTTCGGGCAGTTCCTATTCATCAGGCGCAGGGACGAGTACGACCGGGAATTCCTCTGGCACAGCGCAGGATGCGGATTCTTCGAGCGTCACAGATTCTACCGGCACCGGCACAACATCGAGCACCACAGATTCCACCGGCACAGGCGCAACAACATCGAGCGCCACAGATTCCACCAACACAAGCGCAGCATCGAGCGCCACAGATTCTACCGGCACAGGCACGACATCGGGCAGCATGGACTCCTCTGCAGATCGCTATACTGGATCCGGAGCGACAAGCGGCACAAATTCGGTTGCCGGGACCGGCGCAGACTCCACATCAACAGACTGAGGCGCGGAAGGGTGATCATCAATGGTTGATTTGACAGTACATAAATTTATACCGCAGTGGCTGAAGGAAAACCTGGACGGATACCAGTTCCTTACACCGGATGCCATGCAGCTCCGGAGTGCGATGGCCTCCAACCCGCTGGCGGCAGAGGAGGATTACCGGGCGTTTGGCGAGCTCTACGAGCGTTTCCTGCTTCTGATCGAGTTTAATCCGTTCCTTGGCACGACGAAAAACGGTGAAAAAGCAGCCATTCTGGCGAAGGATTTTTATTTCTATCTTTATCCGACCAAACAGGGCATTTATTTACCGATCGGCCTGCATCTGGAAATCGGCGCCGCTGACAGCGAGCAGGATGCGAAGGAATTCGGCGGGCGACTGCGCGGGACACTGGATCAGTGGGAAAAAGAGTTTGGCGCGAGGCAGGCAAAGGGGAAGCGGCTGCCCGATTCAGTTCAGGGAAACGTGGATTTGCAGGCTCTTCTGAATAAGTCTCCTTCGCATCTGTCCTGGCTGGTCAGCCAGATTCTGCTGCTGCTTCTGATTGCGCTGTGTGCCTTCGGGCTCTTTACGCAGGTCCACACCGGCGGAACAGATATTTTCCGGCCGCAGAGCCTGGACGGGATCGCCAGAATCTGCGTGGCAGTAGCTTCGGCTGCGTACCTGCTGAAATCGCTTGCCTGGCTTACGCGTGAAAAAAAGCGGACGCAGTATCTGAAGGCCTGGAAGATGAAGCTGAAGCTGGTCGAGGATTCTGAGGCAGAGCAGCCGGTGACAGGCTTTCGTACGCCGGAGCTGGCGGAGACTCTGATTGATAAAATTGAGGCGAGGACCTACCAGAAGCCGACCGGGTTTACAGCGGGGAGCCTGCCCGCGAGCCTGGAGTCAGCCGTCTCTGACGCCAATCTGGAGGACCTTTCTGATGAGAAGAAACAGAAAATCTTCCAGACGGCCAGACCGGTACATGTGCTTGCCATGCTGATGGCGGCGATCTGCCTGCTGACCGCTTCTCCTCTGGATGACTGGATGCCGCAGGCTGTGGGAACTGTGCGAACCCAGGCACAGGACGCGGTGGATCTGGCTCTTCTGATGTTGGATTCGGCCCTGACCGGCTCCCAGGAGGAGAACAACATACGCAGCAGTGTGCATGTCCAGCTTGTCGTCACGGCGGATTCCCTGTCCGGACACAGTGACCTCAACGCGGAGGAAGGCATCGTCTCTTATGAAAAGGGAACCGTACTGGAAATGTCCGGCTGTGAAACCGATGACCTCGGCGACCTTTGCTATTATGTTTCAGATGGCAGCGGCACCCTTTCCTATGTATCGGCTTCGGGTGCTTCCCTGAAGGCGGCAAACGGCTTTACGATAGCGTCGGCGCGGTTGCTTTCCAGTGACGGACAGGAGAAGGAATCGGAGGATCTCCGGAATTTATTCGACGGATCTCCCCTCTCTGGCACGGTACTGGAAACAGGTGATATCATAGAGATTGTATTTACTGACACTGTAAGCCCTGAAGGGATTTATGTGATAAATGGCAGTATGGAAGAGATTTCATCCACATCCGGCGGAGTCCGGCTTGCATACCTGAGTCTGGATGATGCTGAGGGCTGCCGCATTCTGTTTGATACGCAGTGCGATACCAACGGATACGCTGTCGCGCTCACCGGTGAATCCTTCCAGACGGCCAGATTCCAGGTGGTCAGCACGACGGACGGGGCGAATGATTGCAGTGTATCCGAGATTCTATTTTGCGGATGATATCAGGAAGGAGAAGGAAAGATGAAAAGATTTCTGAAAATGGCGGCTGCGGTGCTGCTTGCCTGTATGTTGGTGTGCTTCCCGTCCTGCGCGGATGCGACGGAGTCGACCAGCATGGATGTGATTCTGGTGCTGGATCTGAGCGGCTCCATGAAGTACAACGATGAGAACCATATCTCTCAGAGCGGCGCCAAGATGTTTATAGACATGATGGAGAGCACCGGTTCGAGAGCTGGTCTCGTCGCATTCTCAGACGAGCTGGTAGAGACCTACAGCCTTACATCGCTGAGTACGGCAGATGACAAGACAGCGCTGAAAAATGTGATTGACAGCCTGAGCTATGACGGCGATACGGACATTGGCACCGCTCTGGAGACAGCGGTCAGCATGCTGACGTCCGCTACGGATGTGGGAAATAAAAAAGCGATTATTTTCTTTACGGACGGCGCGATTGATCTTCCGAATGCCAGCGCCGGGGAATCGGAGGCGGAGGCGGAGTCCCTTTCGAAGACGCAGTCTGCAATGACGACGGCGGCGTCATCCGGTATTCCTATTTATACGATCGGCCTGAACGCAAACGGAAACGCAGATACGGAGCTGATCAGCGAGATCGCGAGTTCTACGGGCGCGACGTCGGATATCGTGACATCCGCATCCGAGCTTCCGGAAATATTCAGCAATATTTTTGCTGATTTTGTGGAATCTGAGATCAATGACCTCGGAAATATTACCATCTCCAGTGCGGACACCTACGAGTCCGTCGGATTTTCGATTCCGAACGACAGTGTCCTTGAGGCGAATATCGTGATGATTACCAGCAGCGACACCGGAAAGGTGACCGATATCCTGCTGACGGATCCGAGCGGGAATACACTCTCTCCGGACGGCTCCTCCATCATCCTTACGACAGATGACAACTACAGCAACATCAAGCTCGTAGGCCCCTCTTCCGGCTCCTGGGTGCTGCAGATCAAGGGCGACGCGGGCTGCGAGGTGCATGTCAATCTGATTTACAATTACGATATCATCCTTGTCGCGAATGTATCGGATGACGGCAGCGGCAATATGTTTGTGTCCGCGACCCTGCAGAAGAACAATGCGCAGGTATCTGACGACGCCCTCTACGCGGCACTTACCACCACTGCAAATGTGACCAGGGCGAACGGTACCGTAGAATCGTATCCGATGGCTCTCTCCGGGAGTAACTTTACCTGTACAGTCACAAGCCTGGATCCACAGGAAGTAGTAACGGTGACCGTACACACGGAAGGCGCGAACATGTACCGTGATTCGGATACGCTCACATTCACGAATCCGACGTCTGTGCCAGAGCCTGATCCAAATACGGTCGATCTGACCGCTTCACTGCCGAACCCGATCACGCTTAAGGGTCTGATCCCCTCTATGGCGAAGACCACGCTGAACCTGGACAGCTATTTCACCTCATCCGCAGGTCTGGCGCTGACTTATTCCGTCCAGGTAGCAGACTCTGAAATTGCCACGGCGGACTTGAACGGCAGCTCGCTGACTCTGAAAGGCGCTAAAAAGGATACGACGAGTATTACTGTCACTGCGACAGACACAGAGGGCAATACGGCCTCTCAGTCAACTGAAGTGGAGGTCTCCGCGACGCTGAACAGCATCCTGCCCCTGATCCTGATACCGATACTTCTGCTTCTGATTATCCTGATTATTGTGCTTCTGATCGTCAAGAGCAAGGGTTCAAAGCTGACGGGATTCCTGTTCTGGCAGCTGCTGAATGAGGAGGGCTATTCAGACAGCACCTATGAGGAGCAGTTTGACCTGACCTTCGCGAAGAAGACTGCCCAGGTGAGCAGCTTCGTGACGGATCTGTCACTGGCCTATTCGGGGCTGGATAAGGTCGAGATTTCCGGCAATAAGAATGGCATCACCGTGCAGAATAAGGGAAAGACCTGCGACCTCCTGGATCCAAACGGGGCGGTCGTAAAGAAGACGACGGTATTTGACGGCGGCTTCTTCCGGATTGTATGCAGGACGGATGACGGCGCTACCGTGATCGTGTCGATCCGTTACCAGAAGGCGATGGCGATGGACGGGATGATGGGCGACATGAATGATTTTGAGTTTTAAAGCTGCAGCGGAATGGTCTGGCATACGGCAATGTGTCAGACCATCAAGACAGATGATCGAAATCCGGCAAAAAATCAGAAGAATGCTTTACCGCGGCTGTTTTTTGTGATACACTGTTTAAAGTTTTTAAAGTTTTTGCAGCGCCGGGGCGGAAAGTAATACGGCGACGGCTGTTTACTCGATAGTGTAAGCGGGTTCTACTATATTTAAAGCAAAGGAGAATGTACAAAATGGGATTGAGTCAGGACTATCAGAAGAAGATCAAAGAGTCTCTGGACATGGACGAGAACGGGCGTCTTCATGCGATTGCGGATAAAGCAGCTTCTGTGAACGCGCCGGTGCTGATTGTCGGTCTGGGCGGCTCCGGGCTGGATACTCTTCTGGCAACAAAAAAGATGATTTATGATATCATCCAGAGAGAGAAGCTGGAAGATGGAAGCTATTCGGATAAGCCGAGGAATATTGAATATCTGGGGATCGACACAGACACTACCTATGAGACCAGAACCTGCCAGGGGATGCGCCTGAATAAGACGGCAGGGGAGCTTCAGATTTTTACAATGCCCCAGGTGCAGCCGGTGCTGAAGCACCCGGATCTGCTCCCGGAGTATATCAGCGGATGGCTGGATACGTCGATGCCGGCGGAAAGCGTGATCAATGGCGCGGGCGCCGTACGACAGCTGGGACGTCTGCTTCTGATGCAGAACATCGGAAAGCTGCTTCCGGTGCTGGAGGAGAAGATCAGCAGGGTTTCGATCGGATTTCCGGCGACGACTCCTTTGTATGTGTTTATTATCGCCGGTATCAGCGGCGGAACGGGCAGCGGTACGTTTATTGATATGCCATATATTATCCGCGCAGTAGCGGAAAACAGGGGGCGCAGCATTGTACAGACCATCGGCCTGCTGTATCTTCCGGATGTGAATGCGAACCGGGACGGCATGGCGGCGGTCGGCGTATCCAGTCTTTATGCCAATGGGTTTGCCGCGCTGAAGGAGCTGGACTATCTGATGAACATTGAGCGTACCGGTGATTCCTTCGAGCAGAATTATGGCAATTACCAGGTTGGACGCAAGAGCGACGGCGGGGCGTTGAAGCCCTATGATATCTGTCTGCTTCTTTCCAGCAAAGATAAAAACGGCAAAATGGCGGCCACCGGCAATGAATCCTATGAGCTGGCAACACACGTCGCTGCTGAGACAATTTTCAATTTTGTCCTGGGCGATACCGGGAAAACAGATGTTGCTGATTTCGGCATCCAGTCCTGGCTGAGCAACGAAGGAAAGAATATGGAGACCTACCAGACCATGCTGGGCGACCACAGACATCCGATCTCCTATGCGTACAGCATTGCCGGCGCTTCCTCGGCGAAGCTGCCGATGGACGATGTGATGAGCTATCTGGCATACCGGATGTACAAGGAGGTTGAGAAATTCTGGAACCAGAACCCGACAGAGGGCGATATCGAAACAGTCGAAAATTTCTTCAAGCTCTCCAGGGGAGCAATCAATTCCGGAGCCAGGGCAAACCTGCCGCTCGTACCCGCGGGGCAGATCGACGCCAGGACAGCGATCAACTCGCATCAGCAGGTCATTGCACTTTACGAAGGAACGCTGAAGAAACAGAAGGACAAGGTTGTCATGAATCTGCAGGCCATGCAGGATAATCTTCAGCAGATGGTAGATGATGAGAATAACATCATTAATCAGTACTTTAAGGACATGGAAAAGGGACCGGTCTTTGCACAGCAGTGCCTGTTCTCGCTGACAGGCAGAAGCGTGATCACAGATCTGCGGCAGTACAGGATTGATTTTTCCAGCAAGACTCCGACATCTGAGATCATTAATTCCTATAATCAGCAGGTGTCCGTGGCGCTGGAAGATCTGAGATCTGCTCTTTTCAAGGGAAATAAACTCCAGATTTACCTTGATAAGCTGAACCAGCTCTATGCCGCGAAGCTGACGGTCTTCGTGAATGATCAGCTGCAGACCTTCTGCGGGAATGCGGACGCAATCCTGACAGGAAAGAACAACGAGATTTTTGACATCGTCTCCGACCTGCTCCGCCAGATGATGCCGATTTTTGAAAGCTATGGCTCGATTAAGACGTCGGCTGTCACCGGTAAAATCGGAAGTACGACGGTTCTTTCCTGGAGTATGGTGGATACGCCGACCTTTATTAAAGAGCTGGAGAAGCGGATGGAGAACAATCAGCAGTTCAATGTGAACCTTCAGGAGGTTGTACGTGCATTCTATCTCTACTTGTTTGAAAATGTCGACAAATGGAAGGATGAGAATAAGGACGCGGTCGAAGATCTGAATACCTTTATTTACAAACAGTTTAATACCGTCCTGAACAACAGTATGGATTTCTTCCTCGAGATTATCGCGGAGTCGCAGGGGAAGACACTGACCCAGTATTGCACCGATATCATAATGGAGCTGACAAGGAAGGCTGAGGTGCGCTATCCGATCGACAGTGCGTTTGCTTCCAGCGCGGTTCAGCAGCCGAGTTACTCCTTTATCTCCATTCCGGATAATTCGCCGGTGCTCTTAAAGGCTGCAAAGGCTGCTGCCGCAGCTGCTACGTCGGATGGAGGCGCGCCGAGCATCGTAAAGACCAGCGGCGTGCGTGACCGGATTTTCATGATGCGCTTTATGAGCGCGACGCCGCTCAGCCTGAACGCGGACATCAAGCAGTTTTACAAGGTCTATATGCAGCACCGTGATTCTCAGAAGGGGCTGCAGCTGTATGTGCCGACAAAGGTTGGCAAGCGGGAATCCGATACGAACTGGAAGGATCTTCCGTCACCATATCCGGAAAGCGAGTGGGTCGGATTTTCGGATCCGAAGGATCACGAGCAGAATGAGCATTACAGGAATGTTCTGAAAAAGGCCGTGGAGTATGGCTATGTGGTACTGAATGATCTTGAAAAGACGATGACGCTTTATTATGACGGTGCGATCGACATTGACGAGATTGCCGCAAAGTATTCGATTGATCTTTCCTCCGATGCGACGATTAAACAGCTGGCGGCAGGCAAGTTCAAAAAGGAGATTGAAGCACTGCTGGCAAAGGAAGGCATTCCGACACGGTGTACGAAGTCCATCCAGCGGTCGGATATGGTACAGGACGTGGACGGCAAGCTGAAGGAGAGCTATGTGGATACCCTGTTTATCCAGATGTACCGGCCGCGTCAGGAGATTGAGCGCATGGTAGAGAACCATGAGAAAGCGCTGGAGGCTGTTGAGAAGGTACAGAGCCGCGTGGTAGATGAGAACATCGTAGAGTGCTTTGTAAAATGCCGCATCACGAACAAGGTGACACGCCATCCGAAGAAGACCGGGGCCTTTATCTATTTTGACCGCGGAGGCGCTGCGCAGGAGCTGCTCACACTGACCAGCCTGCAGAGTGTTTATCAGGAGTATTATATCCTGAAGAGCTTTATGGCACTGCCGAAGCAGGCACGGGATATCTCGAAGGTCGCGGCACAGGCAGCGATTGATTCTGCGGAGGATCCGGAGCTGCTGGTCAAAGCCATCCAGGCATACCGGAAAATGATCCTCTCAAAAATCGACGTCCTGAACCTTGACCATGCTGAAATCATTGACGGCGATAAGATTCTGGATTCTTACAGGAATCTGAGCCGTGTGGCTTTCCAGATTGAAGGGATGCTGAAACCGGCTCAGCCGGATGAGTTCAATTTCTGATCATCGGATGGATCGGACAGAGTAAAAAATCGGATAGGGGAACGCCTTTTCCCCTATCTTTTCACATTTTTATAATAACGGAAATCATAGGTATTGAGAGAACAGCTGGTACCTTCTGACGCAGATGCGTTTGAGCAGACTGCTTTTGGCACCAGAAACAGACAGAAGAGGGATAAGCACCATGTTTTTAGATTTTATTCAGTCTGCCGGAGGAAAAAAACGCTCTCAGGGAAGTGGAAGTAATCTTCAGGTTCGCAGACCGCAGATCGTCGTACTGGTGGGGAACTTCGAGGAGGTGGAGACGGAGGCTCTTATGGGGTCCTTTCAGAAGCATTTTCCGTCCGACAGCTATTTATTCTGGATCTGTCTGGGCGGGAGCGCTCCATCCTTTTCCCACACCTACCATCATGCCGTCTCCGATGGCGGGGAGGATTATCTGAAGCGGCGCGAGGGCTATGTCGGGCAGGTAAAGGAAAAGGAGATGAGGAGCTTCCTGGTGGAGACCGTGGCCGATATTTATAATGGCACAGCGGGACTCAAAATCCAGGAAAGCGGAGGCGTCCAGGTGGCGCTGCTGGCAAAGGCGGAGCAGCCGGAGGCCGGCATGCTTTCAGCCATATTGCCATTGCTGAAAAGAGAGCTGAATGAGAATTTCCCGCTTGTCAATATGGATGCGTACCTGGTAGTGGATCAGAGCGCGTTCCGCGACCACCGCGAAGAAAAAGAGGCTGTGATCTATCTGAGCCTGTCTGAGATGCAGAAGCTGATGGAGAAGCGTCAGCTCCGCCTCGCCTATGTCCTGAGCAATTTGAACAACAAGGGGCAGCTCCTGGCCGGGGCGGACGCCGCGCAGGAGCAGTATGCCGCCATCGCTCTGATGATCGCGATGAAGAACCTGATCCCCAATAATGAACAGTTCCGGTATTCTGATGAGAGCTATGGGAAGGCCGTAACGGAGGCGGGGCAGTCAATCGGTCTGGGAGCCGGTCTGATCTCGTCCGTCGGCCATATGCGGCTGCAGACCGATGAGATGTTCAACGCACTTGTCGCTTACCGGACGGTGTGGCAGTGCCTCGGTGAGGTCGATGAAAATCTGGAGACGGAAGAGCGGTTGGATGAAATCGGACTTTCGAGGAATGCCGTCCAGACTTACTTCAAAGAAGCTGTGCGAATACCGAAGCTGTCCGTAGAGGATTTTGAAGCCATCGCCAGGAACAGCAGCATTGACGATAAAATGGTGCTTTCGATGCGCTGCGGGGATGCGATTACGGGGATCTTTGGAAATAATCTGGCACTTTATCAGGAGCTGAATACGCCGTCCGTCAGCGTGGAGCAGAAGCTGAGCGACTGGCAGGATAATCTGAAAAAGAAAATCAGGGCTTTCTCTGACCAGATCAGCTTCTTTGACCTGGCTCTGCTTCTGGAAGAGGCGGAGGAGGAAATTCATGAACTCAATCTGGACATGGACGAGATTGTCTCAGACCGAAAGCGCAGGCTTGCGGAGTGGGAAGAGAGGATCTTTGCAAGCGCAGGAGGAGCGATCCCCAAAAACACAAGTCCCGTCTTTGTCCTGGCGCAGCAGTATCTGGAGCGAAAGAACGCCCTGTATCTGGCCACCCAGCAAAAGAAGATGATAGACGGGGTGCAGGATCGCCTGAAATCTCTTGGCCGCGGCTATCGAGATTATAAGGCACTGGTTCTGGAGACGCTCGACAGCATTGACGGCGAAATCGCGGAGAGGCAGAGCGCGGTGGAGCGACCGGGCAACGGGCTGGGGAAATTGCAGATTACAAACGCAGTAAACTATTACTCGGAAGTCACACAGAATCTGGTGGCACAGGATCAGGATCATTCGTTCCGCTATCTCAAAGACAAGCTCAGGGAAATCCTGAACATGGGATCACTGGATGAAGTAAAAATTTTTGAATACGTGCAGGATTACTGCCAGAAGCAGATTTTTTCGGACGCGGGATTCCATATGGATTTTCTGCGCGAGCTGCAGAGCCGCCTGACAGGATACGACGACGGTGTGAATAAAATTCAGAACGGCACGGACGTCTCGGACTTTCTCGTGACGCAGATTGTGGATGCGCAGCATTATCTGTTTTATGACCGGATTACCGGGGGACAGCAGGCATATGAAGAGATGCCGATGTGCCTGCAGAGTGATGATATTTTTACCCAGCACAAAAACCAGAATGCCCATCTGGCCAATACCATCAAGACGCAGAAAATCCGGCTTTTCTGCAACCGGAACTGCGACGGCATGGACGTCCTGTTTCTGGCGGGCAACCTGAGGATGGAGAATCTGCATAAATGGGATATTTACGAGGAAGCGTATCAGGAACTGACAGGGGGTGATCGGGATGCAATTTCTGATGGATCAAAAACAGAGCAGTGAATCAGCCAGAATCAGCCAGGTGCGAACCACACTCGCCCAGGACGGAAAGACTGCCGCCATTTCCTTTTCCGTCAGTATGCAGGATGCGTATCCTTTTTACGTAGTCTATGAGGTCACGGAGGAGGAATATAACTCCGGCATGCGCCTTAGCGGTCTGCTTGCCCGGGATGAAAATGGAGAGCAGAGACAGCCCCGGATCACTCTGTGCGCAAAGAAAAAGGATTACACCCTTTCTCTTTCCAGGACGGGGAAGCGGTGCCTGTTCTACCTGGCGCGTTATGAGGCGGAAGGGAAGGCCTATTATATTCTGAATCAGGAACAAGAAAATGTCAGCGATCTTATGAAGATTCTCCCGACAGTACGATGCAGGCTGATCGGATATGAGACCATCCGCACCGGCCTTCTCGGGCGCGCGCATCCGACGGATCAGATTGCGGTTCTCATGTTTGACGGGGACACCCCGGTGCAGGGAGCATTTCTGGTCTACCGGCTGAGAAACGGGGGCAGGGACGCGAGAAGGTTCGGGATCGACCTGGTGAAATTCTGGAGGAAAGAGGTCCGGATTCGGATTAAGAAGACAGAAAAGGTGGAAATTCTGCCCCCGGAGGACAATGCCTTCCGGCTTGTGATATCCTGACAGCTGGTTGAAAGAATCAGGAATGAAGCGACTTCATTGCATTTCTGACATGGAAACCCGCGGGGATCTTATCCTGGAGGGCAGGAATGTCTGCAAAGCTTCTGCAATGACAGAAAATATCAATACAGGAAAATGAGGAGATAGTAGCATGAGTGAAATCATATGCCCGTACTGCTGCAAGCGATTTCAGCCGACCCGGATGGTATTCCGGCTGCAGCACACGCTGAAGGAAACAGCCGCAAGGGATGCGGAGGACAAGTCCGATGAACTGTTCCGCTTTACGAACCGCACGGTGGATGAGATTATTGACGAGGAGCTCAAAAAATATTATATGGAGACTGAGTCCATGCCGGAGCAGACCGCCAGACAGCAGGCGACGGTCAATGCAGAGGCGGTGGAAATCAAGTTTGCGGATATGATGGGGGATATTTCGGATTATGATGAAGAAATGTACCGGCAGAACAAGTTTGTTCTGGAACTGACCTACAAAGGGCAAAAGCTGACGCAGAGACTTTGTCCGTTCTGCCACAACGAGCTGATTCCCAATGCCGGGCTTTATGATATGAAGATTATCGCCATGTATGGAGATACCAATGCGGGCAAGACGGTCTACCTTAACATTCTGGAGGCCGCCCTCGGCGGAAATCCTAGGCTGAACGCACAGACCGGCGCGTTTTCGGGAAGTATGTTTTATGAGGGGAATGACGAGGAGCTGACCGAGCATGATAAAAATTTCCGCCTGCTGATCCATGACCACAAGCTTCCGCCGGCGACGCCGAGCGGGACGGTCGTGAAGCCGCAGACCTTCCGCTATTGCTACACGACCGGGGACAACCCCAGAATGAATAAGACGGTGCTGGTCGTGTTCCGGGATATCCCCGGTGAGGATACCAGATCCGCAGGAAAAATGAAACAGTACTCGTTCTATCTGCAGAATGCGGACGGCCTGATCCTTCTTCTGGATACCACGCGGCTGACACAGGTCGCTCCGTATCTGGGCACGGAGGACGAGGAGACGAACGTTTCTCTGACGATCGGGCGTCTCTCCAACCTTCTGGCAAGGGTAAACAGGGGAAGCAAAATCGGTATTCCGACAGCGGTGGTGCTTGCGAAGGCGGATGTGCTTGCGGAGGTCCCGTTGGATGAAATCCGGACCCTCTATGATGGCATTCTGGCGTCGGATAATAAGCACACCAGCTATCTGGACCGCAGGGTCGTCAAGGACCTGGACAAGTCGGTCCGTGAGATTCTGAAAAGCCTGAATGAGTCCACGACGGTTCTGAATCCGATCGGAAACAGCTTTTCCGAATACAGCTATTTTGCACTCAGTGCGCTGGGCGAGATTCCGACCACCGTGAATGGGGAACAGCAGGTTCAGGGACTGAAGCCCTTCCGCGTGACGGAGCCGTTTTACTGGCTGCTTGCGAGAATGAACTGTATCCCTTATCTTCATGAGGAAAAGTGGCAGTGCAGAAAAGGGGCAAAGATCGTGAACGAGGCTGCCATTCGATTTTATTATTATGAGGGCGAGAGGAACGGAGGTGCCCAGAGCCGCCTGCAGAATCAGAAGAATAGCCAGGGAATTAAGGACGGTTTTCGGACAAAATGGGTGTGCGTCGGGCAGAATGACAGCATCTGACAAAAATGGGGAGTGTGCGGGATGAATAGTAGTTATTATGTTTATGGACGCCTGATTCGGACGAACGGGTATGTAAGTATTAATCCGGACTACCCGGCGCCCGATGAGGCTTATTTTAAAAGTATGGCAGAGTATCCGAAGGAGCGGCTGGCTCAGCAGTTTGCGGCTGCGGCCGGGGCCTCTGCTGACGAGGTGGAGGAGGAGTTTGCGAAGCTGCCCGAAAAGCTGTTCTTTTATCAGTTCCATTCAAAGGAAAAGGGGCCGAGCGTTGTATTTGGCCGAACCAGCTATATCCGGGGCTCCATGTCCCAGATCAGTGACCGGGATCACCGCGATGTCTTCTTCTCCTTCCAGCATCTGCTGGGCGGGGACGCCCGGCGTGACCTGCTGAGAAAGCCTTCCAGGCTCTGTGATCTGACACCGTTCCCGGTAAAAATGGATGACATACACAGGCCGGGCGATGGCGAGCAGGTGCTGACGCCAAAAAATGCAGTGCTGGATGTCAGCGCTTTCCAGAGATCCGGGCACGCCAGGAAGCTGTCCCCGGACGCTATCCGGATCGAGGATCTCCTGCAGGATTTTTCGCTGGCCGGGGAAAAACTGGAAGAGTTCCTGTATACACTTCTGATGTCCGGCACAAGGGAGAAGGTCTATCTGCTACTCCCGGAGGGTCCTCAAACAGAACAGTCTGTCATAAAGAAAATGGATGAATTTGTGGATCTGGCAACGGCCTCCTCTACAGACAGGGCGTTTGCCCTGATGTGCCGCGTGCTGGAGATCCTGCCTCCGGTGCTCGTGGGAAGAAACGGCTTTCTGACGTATGCGAAAAAGGGAAGAGCCTCCGGAACAGAAGATTATGTACCATTTGAGATCCGCTACGTATTTCTGGCTGATTCCGAAGAAAACCGCAGCTTCTGTAAAAATGCCGGAGGGAATTATGTCTTTGCTCCCGGCTGTGATTCCGGCGTCCGCATTCCGAAGGAAATGCGCGCTCTGACGAGGGAGATGGCCGAAAGTCTTCTTAAAGGAGAGCCGGTCGGAAATTACCGCCTGCTCGCAGAGGCGCTTCAGAATTATCTGCAGGAGGATTTTCCGCAGGATATCGCGCTGTCACCGCTGATTTACCGAACCATTTATAATTTTTCTGTGGGTCGGCAGATGCTCGCAGAGGGAATGCCGACAGACCAGTTTCCACCTCAGAAGGAGCTATGGCAGGATATTGATCTCCTTCGGAAAATGATCGCGCAGCAGGGACAGCTCTGGCAGCCGCGGATGCTTTCTGACCTGACGCAGTATGAGAAGGATCTGATTGACAGTGACGTCATGGACGGCACGGATGGATACGGGCGTCTGTTTCAGGAGTATGAAGGGGTTTCGGAATCCTTTGGAAATATCTATGGGATACAGCCGGAATTTTGTGAGAACATTGTCCAGTATTTCTGCCGGAGGATCGGGAGAAATTATTCGGAGCTGCAGGAATATATCCAGATTCTGGAGGCCTGCCCGTCCCTGAAGCTGGAGGTTTCCGCGCGTTTTGTAGAAATTCTTCTGGAAAAGCTTAAGAATGGGGATCTGGAGGCTTCCATGTATATGACGGTTCTTGAAATGTACGCGGACACCCCCGAACTGCAGGAAGCGGTACCGCATTTTTTTGCAGGGAAAATTGTCAGTGCAAAGACCTTTAAAGAATATCAGGAGTTTCTGCTGAGCCACGGAGGCTCCAAAGGGGAAGGCAAAGCGATCTGGGAGAAGACGGAGCGGGAGATCTACGGCGATTCCGAGAAATTTGGGATTGTCCTGGAAATTCAGATTGAGCTGGCGGCGAATGTTCTTCGCGCCCAGAAAGAGAATCCTCAAAACGCGATGGTCAGCTTCTGGAATTGTATCAAACATGCAAAGGAGCATAACGAAGCCATTGTCAGCACCCCAGTGTTTATCGACCAGATCAGGGGCGGGCTTCGGGAGACGCTCACCGGCGCGGTTGCCTGGGAGACCATTTCAAAATTACTTCTGGACGCGCAGAATAAAATACGTGAGCTGGGGCTGCCCCAAAAATACAGAGAACTGTTTGGCGATCTTTCCAGAGAGTATCTGAAGAATAATTGCGACCGGATCTGCAGGGAGTGCATGGACCGGACTTTGTTCGACCAGTGGCCGTTTGTGGAGCAAAAGGACACCGTACTTGTTAAAATTCGCAGGGGTCTGGAACAGCGGCAGAGAGAGGAAGACACGCTTTATGGCTTTGAAAAAACAATTGAAAACAGCACGGCTCCGATGTTGGTGAATTATTTCCGGAATAACGCTCACCAGGAAACGATTCAGCTGGCCGGACAGTCGGGAAATCTGCCCAAATATGTCAGGAAGATCACAGACAAGCTGGAGCTGGAAGTGGAAGCGAAGGGAAAGGGAAACCTTGCGAGAGAGTGCTATGATGATCTCTGCGTACGCCTGCTCCTTGCGTTTCCGGACAGAGCCGGGCAGGTGTTCGACTATGTCATGCACAGCGTGTATGGCGGTGTAACCGCGATGAGCAGCATCCGGAGCAAGCTGAACAAGCTGCCGGAGCTGGACAGATGGGACCGGTCCGGGCCGGACATGTCGAATGACTATGACCAGGAGATGGCAGAATCCATTCGCACATACTTCCGGAACAATAAAATGTGCAGGCGCGATAAGCTCTCCATCAAGGAGGAGACCCGGTTCCTGGAGCATATCGGCCTGGACGCGAATACATTGCTTGCGTATGGGAAAAGGTAAAGGAGAAAACGTATGAGTGATTACGGAAATGGATTCCAAAATATGAGTGATTACGGGACTGAACTCCAGCAGAGAAAGGAAGAAAAATTTAATCTCGCGCTGCTGATTGCATGCCTGGTTGGAGCGGTGATCGGCTGGTTCCTTGCGGAGCTGATTTACGCGGCGCTGCCTGATGACATGCCGGCGGTTCTTCAGGTTGGAATTTATTTTCTGGTGGTTGCGCTTGGCATTGTGCTGGTGGCTTTCATTTCAGAGCTGCTTGTCCGCCATATCAAATCGGTCTGGACAGGCAGTGAGCTGGGCCGGTCCATACTGATCCTGCTCGTCTTTCTTGTCGGGATGTTTCTGGCCGGGATGCTGTTTCAGTTTCTCTATGGCCTGGGCTACAGCAGAAAGACGCTCACCAATCTGGATGATTATCTGATTGTCATTGACAATTCATCCAGTACGAATTCAACAGACCCGGATGATGAGCGTTTTACCGCGATTGTGGATCTGGCTGCCTCGCTTGACGCGACGAAGAAGCTTTCTGTCGTGGTTTTCGACAATACAATTGTGGGTACCTTTGAACTCCAGGAGATGACCGATGAGGCAAAGGAAGCGCTTGCTGCATTTATGGAAGAGATGAAAACCAAATCCAAAGGCGGCACACAGCTTCAGGCTGCGCTGGAGGAGGCCATTAATAATTATACGCCTGTCGCCGGGCGGAATGCGGCCGTGATCCTGCTGTCAGACGGCGAGAGCTCGATTAATTACTCAACAATTTCTGATTTATACGCACAAAAAGAAGTCCCGATTTACTGTGTGGCTTTTTCTCACATGGGATACGCCGGGACAAACACCATGACCCGGCTTGCTGAGACTACGGACGGTTATTATTGTGAAATCAGCGAATTAAGCACTTTGCAGACTGCGCTGGAGCAGATGATGACCCTGACGTCGCGCCGCAGCCTGCTCGAGCGCAGAAGAGGTACGGATGTGCACAACGTTCTGCCCATGATCCTGCGGATCCTGTTTGTGACACTTCTGGGTCTGCCGCTTGCCCCGGTACTTGCTCTTGTGCTGGATTGTGACGACCTGATGCACAGAGGATTTCTGATCCACATTCCATTCTGCCTGATTGCCGGGCTGCTGATGGAGTTTTTGATCCGGCTGTTGGGCGGAGGGCTTACGCGGCTTTTGATGGCCATCCTGTATGCGATCATGATCTCTGTTTATATGAAGATAACCTTTATCATCCCTACACCGGATCCGTTTGGCGGGGATCCCTGGTCCGGCGGCTCTACGCTGACTCCGATGAAGGGAGGAAAATCTTCGCATTTAAAGGGAAAACGGAATGTTCCGCCCTCCGATACGAACAGCTTTTATTGAAAAAGAGGATTTGTGATGGATATACGCAATAAAAAAACAGTTTTTAATTTATTTATAGCCGGCGTCTTTTTGCTGCTGACGGTAGCACTGCTGATTGCGGGGTAAGTATGAGAGTCGTAAAATATATTTTGACAGTGGTGCTTACGGCCTTATGCCTTCTCTGCGCCGGCACCTGTGTCTACCTGATGACACAGGTGCTCGAGCTACGGGATGAGCGTGCGCAGCTCGAATCCGAAAATACCGCAAAGGAGTCGGCGATCGCGGAGCTGCGGTCATCTCTGGAGGAAGAGCAGGACCGCAGCTCCTCCCTGGAGAGTGAACTGGATCTATACCGGGAGACGCTCACCACACAGAACGAAGAGCAGGCGGAGGATGATTCACAAACTGGCAGCCAGGGCTCCCAGGAGGCAGAAATAACGGTGCTCCCGGGGGAGGAGAATACGGAGGGAACCGAGGCTTCTGACCTGTCTTCTCTGGTTCCGGGAGACGTGATTTCGGGCGTTTCCTCAGGGGATGATGTGAGTGCATATTTTACTTCCGCTGTTATTTCTGTCGGCGATGAGGTGTATGCGCGCATTTACGGAAAATCCTACCAGGACAATGATTACATTTCCCTGGAGGATCTCCGGTATCTCATGATGCTGCACTACAATTTTGACCATGAGGTGCAGGTAGGAGAGATGATTGTCCATAAAAATATTGCGGAGGAGGTTCTCCTGATTTTTCAGGAGCTGTTCGCCGCGGAATATGAGATTCAGTCGATGTTTCTGATCGACAATTACTGGACGGGGGATGCGGATTCGACAGATACTGCTTCGATCGAGGAGAATAATACCTCCTGCTTTAATTACCGGGAAATTACCGGTGGCGGCAGCCTTTCCAATCACGCATACGGGTGCGCGATCGACATCAATCCGCAGCAGAATCCATATATATGGTATGATTCGGACGGGTCGCTGCACTACGCGCACGCAAATGCCGCTGCCTATATTGACCGTACAAGCGGCGCAGACCATATGATTCTGTATGGAGACATCTGCTATAATACATTTGCCAAATATAAGTTCAGTTGGGGAGGAAACTGGTTCAACCCGGTGGATTATCAGCACTTCGAGATTGTAGCGTATTAAATGATTGAGTTCGCAGCGTATGTTATTGACTCGCAATAACCGCACATAAAAGAAAGATTTTCTAAAAATTG
>JAJQBS010000111.1 GCA_021203145.1 Lachnospiraceae bacterium
ATCAGTGTGTGGAGGTGTACGAACATTAGCGAATTAATGATTAACGAACAGATCAGAGACCGGGAAGTCCGTCTGATCGGTGAACACGGCGAGCAGCTTGGAATCATGTCTGCAAAGGAAGCCCAGAAGCTTGCGAGAGAGGCCGACCTTGACCTCGTGAAGATTGCTCCCACGGCAAAGCCGCCGGTGTGCAAGATCATTGACTACGGGAAATACCGCTACGAGCTGGCTCGCAAGGAAAAAGAGGCCAGGAAAAAACAGAAGACGGTTGAGATCAAAGAGATTCGATTATCTCCGAACATTGATGAAAATGATTTGAATACGAAGGTGAACAATGCCCGCAAATTCCTTTCAAAAGGAAACAAGGTAAAGGTGACGCTGCGCTTCCGCGGGAGGGAGATGGCGCATATGCAGGCGAATCGCTATATCCTTGAGAATATAGCAGAGTCGCTCTCGGATGTTGCTGTTATCGACCGGCCGATCAAGCAGGAGGGCAGGACGCTGACTCTGTTCCTGGCGGAGAAACGTTCCTGACGTATCATAGCAGACGGCAGACATGCCGTTCACTATAACCTGACAGTTTTCACGAAATATAAGGAGGAAGCATAAAATGCCAAAAATGAAGACAAGCAGAGCGGCTGCGAAACGTTTTAAAAAGACTGGTTCAGGCCTTTTAAAGAGAAACAAAGCTTACAAGAGCCATATCTTGACCAAGAAGTCGACCAAGAGGAAGAGAAATCTTCGGAAGTCAACCATTACGGATGCGACCAATGCTTCCAACATGAAGAAGATTTTGCCGTATCTTTAATCTAATTATAAGGAGGTACTAAGAAATGGCCAGAATTAAAGGTGGAATGAACAAAAGGAAAAAGCACAACCGTGTTTTAAAGCTTGCGAAGGGCTACAGAGGAGCCAGATCCAAGCAGTATAGAATTGCGAAGCAGTCCGTTATGCGTGCGCTGACCAGCTCCTATGCCGGCAGAAAGCAGAGAAAACGTCAGTTCCGGCAGCTCTGGATTGCCCGTATCAACGCGGGCGCCCGTCTGAACGGCCTGTCCTACAGTAAATTTATGTATGGCCTGAAGCTTGCAGATGTAGAGCTGAACAGAAAGGTTCTCGCGGACATGGCAGTGAATGACCCGGAGGGATTCGCTTCCCTGGCAGAGCTTGCGAAGACGAAGATCGCCTGAACCCTGTGCAGAGCCCGCGAAAACGAGGATCGTCGGAATCCTGTGCAGAGCCTGCGAAGACGAAGATTGCCTGAATACCTGAGTGGATTTTGCAGAGGCCGGATGGAGACAATGAGCGCGTTTGTGTATGCGTAGACGGCGTACCGGACGCGCTTTTCCATTAATCGCTTTACCGTCCGGTTTCTGCCGAAGAGCCGCTCCCTGCGCAAAAGCATGGATTGAAATAAATATTAATACCTTGCCCTTTTACGCGTAAGGTGTTAGAATGTGGCTTGTCGGACGAAAAAATTTCATTTGATTGGAGACTGGCAATGGCATTTAATTTTGTAAAGAAAATGTTTGGGACTCACAGCGAGCATGAGCTGAAGCGCATTATGCCGCAGGTGGACAAGATAGAGGCGCTGCGGCCCCAGATGATGGCACTATCCGATGAGCAGCTTGCCGGAAAGACGCAGGAGTACAAGGATCGCTACGCGAATGGCGAGACACTGGACGATTTGCTGCCGGAGGCGTTCGCGACCGTGCGCGAGGCGGCGCGGCGTGTGCTCGGCATGGAGCATTACCGGGTGCAGCTGATGGGCGGCATCATCCTTCACCAGGGACGGATCGCCGAGATGCGTACCGGCGAGGGCAAGACGCTGGTGTCGACCTGCCCGGCCTATCTGAACGCGCTGACCGGTCAGGGCGTCCACATCATCACGGTCAACGATTATCTGGCAAGCCGTGACGCCGAGTGGATGGGCGCGGTGCACCGCTTCCTCGGTCTGACGGTCGGCTGTGTGCTGAACTCGATGAACAACGATGAGCGCCGCGAGCAGTACAAGTGCGATATCACCTACATCACGAACAATGAGGATGGTTTCGACTATCTGCGTGACAACATGGTGATTTATAAGGAGCAGTTGGTGCAGCGCGGCCTGGTCTACGCGATCATTGACGAGGTCGACTCCGTCCTGATTGATGAGGCGCGGACCCCGCTGATCATTTCCGGGCAGAGCGGCAAGTCTACGAAGCTCTACGAGGTCTGCGATATTCTGGCCAGACAGCTGGAGCGAGGCGAGGCGAGTGGCGAGGTCACAAAGATGACCGCGATCATGGGCGAAGAGATCACCGAGACCGGCGATTTCATTGTCAATGAAAAGGATAAGCTGGTCACGCTCACCCAGCAGGGCATCGAGAAGGTGGAGAAATTCTTCCATATTGACAACTTCTCAGACGCGGAGAACCTCGAGATTCAGCACAACGTAGACCTGGCGCTGCGCGCGAACTACCTGATGTTCCGCGACCAGGATTATGTGGTAAAGGATGATGAAGTCCTGATTGTCGATGAATTTACCGGACGTATCATGCCGGGGCGCTGCTATTCGGACGGTCTGCATCAGGCGATCGAGGCGAAGGAGCATGTGAAGGTAAAGCGTGAGAGCAAGACGCTCGCCACGATCACCTTCCAGAACTTCTTTAATAAATATGAGAAAAAGGCCGGTATGACCGGTACTGCGCTGACAGAGGAGCAGGAGTTCCGCGACATTTATGGCATGGATGTCATTGAGATTCCGACCAATGTCCCTGTACAGCGAATTGATTATGACGACGCGGTCTATATGACGCAGAAGGAAAAATACCGCGCCGTGGTCGAGGCCGTCAAGGAAGCCCACGCGAAAGGGCAGCCGGTGCTGGTCGGCACGATCACGATTGAGGTGTCCGAGCTTCTGAGCAGTATGCTCAAGCGCGCCGGCATCAAGCATCAGGTACTGAACGCGAAGTTCCATGAGATGGAGGCGGAGATCGTCGCCGAGGCCGGTATCCATGGCACCGTCACGATCGCGACCAACATGGCCGGCCGTGGTACGGATATCAAGCTGGACGAGGAGGCCAGAGCGGCGGGCGGTCTGAAAATCATCGGCACAGAGCGCCATGAGTCCCGCCGTATCGACAACCAGCTGCGCGGGCGTTCCGGCCGCCAGGGAGACCCGGGCGAGTCCAGATTCTACATTTCCCTGGAAGACGACCTGATGCGCCTGTTCGGCTCCGAGAAGATGATGAATGTCTTCAAGTCCCTCGGCGTACAGGAGGGCGAGCAGATTGAGCACAAGATGCTTTCCAGCGCGATCGAGAAGGCGCAGATGAAGATCGAGAGCAACAACTTCGGCATCCGTAAAAACCTGCTCGATTACGACCAGGTCAACAACGAGCAGCGCGAGATCATGTACGCGGAGCGCCGCCGGGTGCTTGACGGCGAGAGCATGCGTGACTTTATCCTGAAAATGGCCGCAGACATCGTAAACCGTGCCGTCGACAGAAGCTGTGCCGACAACGACCGTGAGAGCTGGGATTTGAACGAGCTGAACACACTCCTTCTCCCGACGATCCCGCTTCCGGCAGTGACAGAAGAGACAGCCGCGTCCATATCCGGCAAAGAAAAGCTCAAAGAATCCCTGAACGAGGCAGCTGTAAAGCTCTACGAGGCGAAAGAAGCTGAAGTCGGGGACGACGAGAAATTCCGCGAGATGGAGCGTGTCATCCTGCTGAAGGTCATCGACCGCAAGTGGATGGACCACATCGACGACATGGACCAGCTCCGCCAGGGCATTGGCCTGCAGGCCTACGGACAGCGCGACCCGAAGGTCGAGTATAAGATGAACGCTTACGAGATGTTCGACGAAATGACCGCTGGTATCCAGCAGGACACCGTCCGCCTGCTCTATCACATGAAGGTCGAGCAGAAGGTCGAGCGCGAGGAAGTGGCAAAAGTAACTGGCACCAACAAGGACGACACTGCCGTCCGCGCCCCCAAAAAACGTGTGGCCGAAAAAATCTACCCCAACGATCCCTGCCCGTGCGGCAGCGGCAAGAAATACAAGCAGTGCTGCGGACGGAGAGCGTGAGAAGAAAGTATTTCGTAATTTCATTAATTGAACTTGTAAATTGAGCGCGGCTCCCCGGCATACCCCCGGTTCAGACGCGCGGAAATATAGTAGAAAGAAGGTGACACAATGGTAGAACTTGACCAGTTCAAAGCAATTTTAAACAGCTACACGAGACCATTAGTGGAAGTGAGGGATTCACTTTGACCTCGTAAATAAAGAACAGCGGATCCAGGAGCTGGAGCGGCGGATGGAGGAACCGGATTTCTGGGATAATCCCGAGAAATCGCAGGAGTCCATGAAGATGCTCGCAAGCCTCAAAGAGGATGTGGAGACTTATCAGCAGCTGCAGAGCCAGTATGAGGAGATCGAGCTTCTGATCGAGATGGGTTACGAGGAAAATGATCCTTCCGTGATTCCTGAGATTCAGGAGATGCTGGAGGATTTTCAGAAAACACTGGATGATATCCGGATCAAGACGCTGCTCTCCGGGGAATACGACGAGGAGAGCGCGATCGTGACACTGCACGCGGGCGCGGGCGGCACGGAGTCCTGCGACTGGGCGTCCATGCTCTACCGCATGTACACGCGCTGGGCGGACAAAAAAGGCTACCAGGTCGACGTCCTGGATTCTCTGGATGGAGAGGAGGCAGGCATCAAATCCGTGACCTTCCAGGTAAACGGCACCCGGGCATACGGCTATCTGAAGTCGGAAAAAGGCGTTCACCGCCTGGTTCGCATTTCCCCGTTCAACGCTGCCGGGAAAAGGCAGACCTCCTTCGTGAGCTGCGAGGTCATGCCGGTTCTGGAGCGGGATGTGGACGTGGAAATCAATCCGGACGAGCTGCGCATTGATACCTATCGTTCCAGCGGCGCAGGCGGCCAGCACATCAATAAGACGTCCTCCGCCATCCGCATCACTCACCTGCCGACCGGTATCGTGGTGACGTGCCAGAACGAGCGTTCCCAGTTCCAGAACAAGGACAAGGCGATGCAGATGTTAAAGACCAAGCTGCTCCTTCTGCGCGAGCAGGAGAACGCGCAGAAGGAGTCCGATATCCGCGGCGAGGTCAAGGAGATCGGCTGGGGCAATCAGATCCGTTCCTACGTCATGCAGCCATATAAAATGGTAAAAGATCTGCGTACCGGAGAAGAGTCCGGCAATGTAGACGCGGTTATGGATGGGGCATTGGATCCGTTCATTAATGCCTATCTGAAATGGATGTCCCTGGGAGGGAAACCTCTGGAGCAGGCGGAATAAGGAACTGTCGCGAAATTACTTACCCATCGTGCTCTGCCTGACGCGCGGATTGTAGACCCGGGTGCGGCTTTAGCCGCAAAACTCCCTGCCCGGCTCTGTGGATAAAATCGGCCGGGAGCTGCTTTTACAGCAGCCCCGGCCGATTTCATAATATATTTTAAAAGGAATCGTATAAAAAGTTTACAGCAATTTTTACTTGCATCCTCCCATGAAGTATGATAAGATTCCATCCGTGGTATACAAATGTTTTTCTGACACAAACACTTTCGGCCGGGAGGATGGGAAAATGCCAGATGGGTCAAACTATTATGTTGTGAAGGAAAAAGCGGTGCCCGAGGTTCTGATGAAAGTCGTGGAGGCGAAGCGGCTTTTGGAGACCGGTCGGGCATCTACTGTGCAGGAGGCTGCGGATGCGGTCGGGATCAGCCGCAGTTCCTTTTACAAGTATAAGGAAGATATTTTTCCGTTTCGCGACAATGTGAAAGGGAAGACGTTTACCTTCCTGATGCAGGTACACGACGAGCCGGGGCTTTTGTCCGATGTGCTGCAGGTGGTGGCCGGGTACCGGGCGAATATTCTGACGATCCATCAGAGCATCCCGACAAATGGGGTCGCGATGCTGACACTCAGCGTGGAGGTGCTCCCGGCGACCGGGGATCTGTCGAGTATGATCGAGGCGATTGAGTCGAAGGAGGGTGTGCAGGATCTGCGGATTCTGGCGCGTGAGTAAATGCAGATATGGCAATAACATTTGGAATATTGGAATCGTATATGCCGCATTTTGATAATAATTACAAAAGGATTGCAGCATAAGTAACAGAAGGACATGAGAGGAGACAAATTGATATGGTAGCAGTGGCAGTTTTAGGGTACGGGACGGTCGGTTCCGGGGTAGTGAAGGTGATTGATACCAACCATGACAGCATTCTGAAGAAGACCGGCGTGGATCTGCGGGTGAAATATGTGCTGGATCTGCGGGAGTTTCCGGGTGATCCGGTGCAGGAGAAGCTGGTGCATGATTATGATGTGATTATCAATGACCCGGAAGTGCGTATCGTGGTTGAGACGATGGGAGGCTTAAATCCCGCGTATCCGTTTACAAAACGTGCGTTGGAGGCCGGAAAGTGTGCGTGTACGTCGAATAAGGAGCTGGTCGCGAAGTACGGCACGGAGCTGCTGGCGACTGCGAAGGAGCATCAGGTGAGCTACCTGTTTGAGGCGAGCTGCGGCGGAGGGATTCCAATCATAAGACCATTGCGGACTTCACTGGGCGCGGATGTGATTGATGAGATTACCGGCATTGTGAACGGTACAACGAATTATATTTTGACGAAGATGTCTGAGGAAGGACTGGAGTTTGACGACGTCCTGCGTGAGGCGCAGCAGAAGGGCTATGCGGAGCGCAATCCGGAGGCGGACGTGGAAGGACACGACGCCTGCCGCAAGATCGCGATTCTCTCCTCGCTGGCTTATGGGAAACGGGTAGATTTTACCGATATCTATACAGAAGGCATTACGAAAATCACCTCCGCGGAGGTGCGCTATGCGAAGGAGCTGGGCATGGCGGTCCGTCTGCTGGCGTACAGCCATATGGATGTGGAAAATGATGGAAAAGTGACCGCGATGGTCGCGCCTTTCCTTGTAAAGAAAACGGATCCGCTCTATTTTGTGAATGGCGTATTCAATGCGATTTTTGTGCATGGAAATATGCTTGGGGACGCAATGTTTTATGGGCAGGGAGCCGGCAGGGACGCGACTGCGAGCGCGGTAGTGGCGGATGTGATTGAGGAGGCGCAGACGCTCGGGCGCGGCGTGATGTCCGAGTGGAGTCCTGAAAAGCAGTCGATGCAGCCGGTGGCGGAGACCAAAAAGCAGTTCTTTGTCCGCGTCCTGGGGAGTGCGGATGACCGGAGCGAGGTCGAGAGTGTGTTTGGGGCGATTTCGGTCGTACAGGCGGATCTTTCGGGCGAGTACGGATTGATCACGCCGGTCATGACAGAGGCGACCTATCAGGAATGCGCGGCAAAGCTGGAAAAGCAGATCCTCGGGATGATCCGGATCCGCGGATAGAGTCTGATGACTGGTCTGGGAAATTGCAGTTAGGCACTAAAAAATGATTTCCTGTGCAAAATGGCAAAGCTCTGGTTCCGGTTTATCCGGGTCAGGAAAGAGAAAAGAGGCAGAATTTCATCATGAAATATATCGTGATTTTGGGGGACGGCATGGCGGATGAGCCGCAGGAGGCGCTCGGCGGGCGCACCCCCCTGGAGGCGGCGCGGACTCCGTCGATGGATGAGATGGCAAAAACTGCGGAGATCGGTATGGTAAAGACGATCCCGGATGGGATGGCGCCTGGGAGTGACACGGCAAATCTGGCGGTCTTAGGCTATAATCCACGTGAGTATTACACCGGAAGGTCGCCGCTTGAGGCGCTGAGCATCGGCGTGCCGATGACGGATACGGACGTTGCGATGCGCTGCAATCTTGTGACGCTCACGGAGGACGAGCCCTATGAGCAGAAGCGGATTGTTGACCACAGTTCCGGCGAGATCAGCACGGAGGACGCGGCGGTTCTGCTGGAGGCGGTCAAGAAGGAGCTGGAGAACGAAACGTATCAGTTTTATGTAGGGACGAGCTACCGCCACTGTGTGATTAAGGCGAACGGAGCGGAGTTGGGATCCGAGGCATACGATGTACAGCAGGTGCGCCATCCGGACAAAGCCGCGGAATCGTCTCCCTGTGAGGAATCTGCGGATGAACAGACGCAGCAGGAAAAGAGAATACCGCATCCGGGCAGCGCCCTGGAATCGCTTACCCCGCCCCACGACCATCTGACGGAGGTGATCGGACCGTATCTCCCGGCGGATGAGACGCTTCTCGCAATGCAGAAGCGCAGCTATGAAATTCTGAAAGACCATCCGATCAACGTGGAACGCCGCGCCAGAGGCTTAAACCCGGCGAACAGCTGCTGGTTCTGGGGCGCAGGTACAAAGCCGATGGTCGATTCTTTTGAGAAAAAGAATGGGGTCAGGGGCACAATGATCTCTGCAGTCGATCTGCTCAAGGGGATCGCGATCGGCGCCGGGATGAATGTGGTTCTTGTAGAAGGTGCGAATGGCGGCCTGGATACGAATTATGAAGGCAAGGCGCTCGCGGCGGTGGATGCGCTGTTGGACGGCGGTTCCGATTACGTCTATGTACATCTGGAAGCGCCGGACGAGATGGGACACCAGGGGAGCCTTGAGCGAAAAATCCAGTCGATCGAGAACCTTGACCGGCGGATTATCCGCATTGTGAAGGAAAAAATGGACGCGTCCGGCGAGCCGTATCGCATGCTGGTCATGCCAGATCATCCGACGCCGATCCGCATCCGCACGCATACAGCGGATCCGATCCCATATCTGCTGTATGACAGCACGAAAAACCTCGAGCTGCGCGACAGCGCAAAGTGCCTCGGACAGGAAAACAATATCAGGATTTACTGTGAGCGAACGGCCGCCCAAAGCGGCATTTACCGCCCGGAGGGCTACAGACTGATCGATGTGCTTCTTGAGAAATGATCATAAAAAACCGCCTTGCGCTGAGGCGGTTTTTATGATGCGCAGGGGCGCGAGAGGAATTTTGGCAGCTTTGCTGCCCGCGCCCCGTAGCCATAAGGGATCCTCCGACTTCGTCGGCAATCCTTATGGCATACCGCGCGGCGGATAGGGAGAGAGAACTCCCCCTATCCGATTGATGCGCAGGGCCGGGCAAGGACATTACTCGCTCTTGCCGGATTCTATGGTCTTATAGAAGTACCCCTTTGTTGCGAATACGTACGGATTAATAAAAAGGAATCCGATGCCCAGGGAAAGGACTCCCAGAAGGTACATCCCGATAAAGGAGAGCATCATGGTGAAATAACGGGGGCGCATGCCGCCCATCAGCTGCCAGCCCTCCATTATCATTTCTGTAAAGGATTTGTCCGGGTCGTCCGCATGGACGAACAGTACCATCGCGAAAGAGATCTGGATGTAGAGAAACAGGATCACTGCAATGAGAAGCACTGCCGTGGAGATGATCAGATTTTTGGCTTCCCCATAAAAAATCCAGTTGATCACGACCGCCAGCCACCAGACGACGACCTGTGTAAACACATAGTAGAGCGCGTACTGGATCAGGGAGTAGATTGCGACCGGCTCAGGATGCTCTGTGAAGGCATAGAACAGATTCTTCCAGGTGTAGGAGCGGTTATTGACGATATCCAGATAGATGTCATACAGTCCGGCGAGCAGAATATAATAAATCATATTGACCAGAATCGAACAGCCGAAATAGAGAATGATGCTGATCGCGCCAGAGTCGTAAGGAGCCGCCTGCAGAGCCAGGTAGCTCAGCAGCAGGTTCAGAGCCGCCACAAGAAGCGTGATACCGGCCAGGGACGCGTGCTTTCCGGTCAGTACACAGCGTGCGTAGCATTTGATTTCTTTTGTAACAGGTCTTTCCATAGGAATAAGCCTCCTGATATTTTCTGATGTTTATTCATTGCCCTGGTATCGTTAAATAAATCCGCCATCGTCTGGCTGGCTGGAATTGTCGGAACCGTTGTTACTGCCGGAATTTCCGTCATCCGAACCACCGGAGCCGGAGCTTCCGCCATCCCCGGAGCCGCCGCCCGGAAGTTCATTCTCAAAGCCACCGTATTCCTGGCCGCCTCCATCGCTGCCATCAGAACCGGAGCTTCCCGAACCATCCTGCCCGGAGCTGTCCGTGCCGCCATCTGAGCCGTAAAGGAATGGGAACATCTCTTCCAGAGTCTCATCCAGGTCAAAATCATAGTCGCCGGAATAGATACGATAATAATATTGCAGATAATTGCGCCCGTTTTCTGTCGTCAGGACAAAGTAGACAGAAGAAACCGTAATGATCACCGTGGCGATGAGCCCCACGCTGCCGCAGATGATACCGGCCCTGCTCTTCCCGGGCATCTGCCCCTTCCCGCGTGAAAGAATCGCGCAGATGATTGCAATGGCTCCGAACGGAAGCGCAACGTAGAAGACTGAGCAGCAGGTAATCGACAGAATGCCAAGTGCAAGTGCTGCAGTCGACATCGGGTTTTTCCTGCGCTGCGGGATATTTTCATAGGTATATTCATCATTGTAATCAGGCATAGGCTTACTCCGTTTCATGATTCTGTGTATCGGCTTATATCCATCGTAAACGACGTCAGCCGTATTACTTTGCAGATAGAGTGTGGATGGTGCAGCAATCCGCAGGATCCTGTCTATTTACTGTCCGGTACATAATAGCATAAAAGAGAACAGAAAACAAGCGATTTGCAACCCTGATTTATGCGCAAAAAGATTAAATCTGAATATAATTATAAAATTTCGCTAAAAAATACGGCAGGGAAGATTGAAAAAACGGGTTGATGGCAGGGAAAGAGGTATGCTATAATATGCGCACATGCGTGAAAGGAATCTGACAGCTGCGTCGTCCACGCCTGTTGCACGACCAGACGGCAGGAAAAAATTCACGACACATATTTACTAAAACGAAATTTCGCCATAGATTGGAGAATTTTATGGATATTATCAAAACACTCGCGCAGGAGCTTGAGATTCGCCCGGCGCAGGCGGAGGCAGCGGTAAAACTGATTGATGAGGGCAACACGATTCCCTTTATCGCCCGCTACCGCAAGGAAGCGACCGGGTCGCTCAATGACGAGGTGCTGCGTAAACTGATTGAAAGACTGACGTATCTGAGAAATCTGGAGGAAAGAAAGGCACAGGTGATTTCTTCCATTGAGGAGCAGGGAAAGCTGACGCCCGGGCTGCGCAGCCAGATTGAGGAAGCGCAGATGGTGGTGGTGGTGGACGATTTGTACCGCCCCTACCGCCCGAAGCGGCGCACACGCGCGACGATTGCGAAGGAGAAAGGGCTGGAGCCGCTGGCAAATCTGATTTTGCTGCAGACGACCAGACGCCCCCTGGAGGAGGACGCGAAAGAGTACCTTTCAGAAGAAAAGGAAGTGTGCACGGTGGAGGATGCGATCGCGGGAGCCTGCGATATTCTGGCGGAGACGATTTCGGACGAGGCTGCGTATCGCTTCCGGATCCGCGAGATGACAATGCGGGAAGGCCTGATCACCAGTGAGGCGAAGGACGAAAAGACGCAGTCTGTCTATGAGATGTATTATCATTTCTCCGAGGTGCTTTCTAAAACACAGGGTCATCAGATCCTTGCGCTGAACCGGGGAGAAAAGGAAAAAGTCCTGACCGTGAAGATTGAGGCGCCGGAAGAAAAGATTCTTTTGTATCTGGAGAGACAGGTGATCACGCGGGACAATCCGTACACGGCTCCTGTTCTGAAGGCGACCGTCCAGGACGCTTACCGTCGTCTGATCGGGCCGGCGATCGAGCGCGAGATCCGCAGTGATCTGACCGAGAAAGCGGAGGACGGTGCGATCTCTGTTTTTGGGAAAAATCTGGAGCAGCTGCTGATGCAGCCGCCCATCGCCGGGCAAGTCGTGCTCGGCTGGGATCCGGCCTTCCGGACCGGCTGCAAGCTGGCCGTCGTGGATGCGACCGGCAAGGTACTCGACACGGCGGTGGTATTTCCGACCGCGCCGACGAACGACGCGAAAATCCGCGCCGCGAAGGACACGGTCAAAAAGCTGATCGCGAAATACGGCGTGACATTGATTTCCGTGGGGAACGGCACCGCTTCCCGCGAGTCCGAGCAGATCATCGTGGAGATCCTCAAAGAGCTCCCGAAAGAAACCGCGCAGAAGGTTTCCTATGTGATTACCAATGAAGCAGGCGCTTCCGTCTATTCTGCGAGCAAGCTGGCCACGGAGGAATTTCCGAATTTCG
Organism: Lachnospiraceae bacterium; assembly: GCA_021203145.1. Classification (GTDB taxonomy): domain Bacteria; phylum Bacillota; class Clostridia; order Lachnospirales; family Lachnospiraceae; genus Choladousia. The sequence goes on from JAJQBS010000111.1 coordinate 12,170, forward strand.
ACGTGGGGCAGAGGAGCGCGGCTTCCATCGCCCGGCGCGTGCAGGATCCGCTTGCCGAGCTGGTCAAGATTGACCCGAAATCGATCGGCGTCGGTCAGTATCAGCACGATATGAATCAGAAAAAGCTCGGCGAGGCGCTGGACGGCGTGGTAGAAGCATCCGTGAACCGTGTCGGAGTCGATCTGAACACGGCATCCGCGCCTCTGATGGAACACGTATCCGGTATCACAAAGACCATCGCGAAAAACATCGTTGCTTACCGCGAAGAAAACGGCCGCTTTAAAAGCCGCCGCGACCTGCTGAAGGTGCCGAAGCTCGGACCGAAGGCGTTTGAGCAGTGCGCGGGTTTTATGCGCATTACGGGCGGCACGGAGCTGCTGGATTAGACCAGCATCCATCCGGAGAGCTACGAGGCGACAGAAAAGCTGCTGACGCAGCTGGGATACACGAAGGAGAGCTTCTTCGCGCAGAGCGTGAAGCTTGTCCGGATCCGCGATTACAAAAAAACGGCGGAGCAGATCGGCGTCGGCGAGCCGACCCTGCGCGACATCGCGAACGAGCTCGTCCGCCCGGGGCGGGATCCCCGTGACGAGATGCCCAAACCGATCCTGCGCACCGACGTGTTGGAGATGAAGGATCTTCGTGAAGGCATGATCTTAAAAGGCACCGTCCGCAACGTCATCGACTTCGGCGCTTTTGTCGACATTGGCGTCCACCAGGACGGCCTGGTACATATCTCCCAGCTCACGAACAAAAAGTTCGTCAAGCATCCGCTGGAGGTTGTGAGCGTCGGAGACATCGTGGAGGTAAAGGTACTCAGTGTCGATCTGGCGAAAAAGAGAATCAGTCTGACGATGCGGATTTGAGAAAGCCGCGGACAAAGGACGAAAAGAGCGAGAGACGATTGAATTTCTGATCAACGCGATCTCGGGCAGTTGAATGAATACCGCATCCTCAATTTTACCGACGTTACCTTATATTTACCTGAATTTTCATCTGAGTTGTTGTCATTAGTCAACGTATTCATCGTGCAGCCCGCTGCTTTGATATCTGGAGGAAGGAGAACCCGAACAGTAATGGCCAAGATCAGAGAAAAGATTCGTTTTCACGGACGTGTGCAGGGCGTCGGCTTTCGCTACAAAGCCAGATGGTCGGCAAATGCGCTGGGACTGACCGGATGGGTGAAAAACGAGTGGGACGGAAGCGTAAGCGTCGAAGTGCAGGGCTATGAGGAAAGCATCCATCGGATGCTGGAGCAGCTAAATGCTGATCCCTACATTCGGATCGAGTGGATGAATACGGATAAAATACCGGTTGTTGAGGATGAGAGCGGATTTCGGGTGCGATGAGCGGATTGCAGAAAGGAACGTGATGCAGGTGGGATTCTATTTAAATCCGGGAAATGCAGCTTTTCAGGAGATTTTGAACGGAACCTACGTGGACAAGACCGGATTAATTGATTTTATCAACAGTACAATCGGGACACCGGAGAAGCTCACCAGCTTCAGCCGACCGCGGCGCTTTGGAAAATCGTTCGCGGCAATGATGCTTTGCGCTTATTATGATAAAGGCTGCGATTCCAGGAAATTATTTGAAGGGCTGGAGATTTCCCGGTCGGCATCGTTTGAGAAATACATGAACAAGTTTGATGTGATCTATCTGGATATTACGTATTTTATTTCCAGACCAGGAGATGTAAAAACGATCGTGTCTGATATACAGACCAGCGTAATTCGGGAATTGAGGAAAGCATATCCGGGCTGTATTGACGGAGAAGAAAATTATCTGCCGCATGCTCTCGCGTGTGTTACCCAGGAGACAGGAAATCGGTTTTTTATCATTATTGATGAATGGGATGCCCTGTTCCGGGAAGTAAAGGACAACGATACGATCCAGAAAGAATACATCTGGTTTTTGCGCGGACTTTTTAAAAGCGGAGTGGCGACAAAGGCCATGGTGGCTGGGGCATATATGACAGGCATCCTTCCGATCAAAAAATATGGAACGGAATCTGCGCTGACTGATTTCAGAGAGTATACGATGATTCAGCCGGAGAATCTTACAGAGTATGTGGGCTTTACAGAAAAGGAGGTACAGAACCTTTGTCAAAAATATCTGATGGACTTTGACAGCATGCAAAAATGGTATGACGGATATATTTTTGACCGGACACAGCATATCTATAGCCCGAATTCTGTGATGAGAGCTGTGAAGAACAATAGATTCGGGAATTATTGGACAAAATCGGAGTCTTACGAGTCACTGAAAAATTATATCAGCATGAATCGCGACGGACTGAAGGATGCAGTCATAGAAATGCTGGGCGGCCAGAGAGAAAAAACAGATGTTCTGAGTTTTCAGAATGATCTGACCAACCTGAAAAATCGAGAGAATGTGCTGACGTTACTAGTCCATCTGGGGTATCTGGCATATGATACACAAACAAAAGAGGTTTTTATACCAAATCTGGAAGTATCCGAATCTTTCCGGCTGGCAGTTCAGGATACGAACTGGACCCAGGTAGGCACTGCCCTGTCAAAGTCTGAAGAGCTGCTGAATGCTACAATCCGATGCGACAGCAGAGCTGTAGAGGATGCATTGGAAATGATACACTCTGAAAATACGTCGATATTGAAATATAATGATGAAAATTCCCTGAGCTGCGCGATCACGATTGCCTATTATACTGCAAAAAATGATTATGAGATTTTCAGGGAGCTGCCATCAGGAAAAGGCTTTGCGGACATGGTGTTTGTACCGCGCAGGAATACGGACAAACCTGCAATGATTGTAGAGCTGAAATACGATAAAACTGCAGATACAGCTATTGGGCAGATCAAAGATAACCGCTACACCGGGAAATTAAGCGACTACAAGGGGAATCTTCTTCTGGTCGGCATTAATTACAATAAAAACGGCAGGAATAAGAAACATGAGTGCATCATCGAACGATATTTTACATGACAAGGACATCCGCGAGCCCCTCTTTGATTTTCTGGAGGAATATTTCGGGAAAATCCGTATTTTCGAGGAGAAACGCATGGGCGGTTCCCGCGCGGACGTGGTGATGGTTCTGCCTGAATCTGTGGTCGGTGTGGAGATTAAAAGTGATGCGGATACCTATGCGCGCCTGCGGACGCAGGTGGATGACTATGACAAATATTTTGACCGGAACTATGTCGTCGCCGGAACCAGCCACGCGCAGCATATCGAGGAGCATGTGCCGGGACACTGGGGCATTATCACGGTGGAGCTGGAAAATGGACGCCCGGATTTTTACATGCTCCGTGCCGCCGCTGACAATCCGAACATGCACCGGAAGCAGAAGCTGAGCCTTTTGTGGAGACCGGAGCTGGTGCATATCCAACAGCTCAACGCCATGCCGAAATACGCCGGAAAAAGTAAGGAATTTGTCATTGAAAAGATCCTGCTGGCCGTGCCGGAGGAAACTCTCGCGCCGCAGATTTGTGAGGAACTGTTCGAGCGCGATTACAATACGATTCTCGATACGATCAACGAATACCGGCAGCAGCATGGGCAGAAAAAACGGCGAAAGCGTAAGCGGAGAAAATATAAACCGATCACGTAATGCTCTTGTACTCCAAATGGAAATAATCATCACCTTCCTTCGCATTTTTCATTGCTTTTGTGTCATCGCAGGTGTTGTGAAGACACCGCTGGTCATGGATTGAGGAATGCGAAAATCCTGAAAAATTACTTTCCGGGCATGGCTCGCAGAAAAATATTTTGAGTTTCTGATAAATACGCAGCAGACACTTGCACTATTCAATTAAATTCACTATAATTTAATGCAGTATCAGTGAATTTTTCGTTCCACTACGTTTCAAACCTGACCATGCAGTATGTGCGTGGTCGGATTTTGAACAGGAGCAATGTCTCACCCTAACCCGGATAAAGCGGAACCGAAATTTTGCCATTTTGCGCAAAAAATCGTTTTTAAGTGCCTGAGGAGGATCTATTATGGAAAAAATCAAAATGAAGACACCGATTGTGGAGATGGACGGCGACGAGATGACGCGCGTGCTCTGGAAGATCATCAAGGACGAGCTGATCTGCCCCTACATTGATCTGAAGAGCGAGTATTATGACCTCGGCCTGGCGAACCGCAACGCGACGAACGACCAGGTGACGATTGACAGCGCCAACGCGAATAAGAAGTATGGCGTGGCGGTAAAGTGCGCGACGATCACGCCGAACGCGGCCCGTATGACGGAATATGATCTGAAGGAAATGTGGAAGAGCCCGAATGGCACGATCCGCGCGATTCTGGACGGAACAGTGTTCCGTGCGCCGATCACGGTCAAAGGAATCGAGCCGTACGTCCGCACCTGGAAAAAACCGATCACCATCGCCAGACATGCGTATGGGGACGTTTACAAAAATGTGGAGATCGACGTGCCGGGTCCGGGGAAGGCAGAGCTAGTATTTACCGGAGAGGACGGTGAGGAGCTACGCGAGACCGTGTTTGACTTTAAAGGCCCGGGCGTGCTCCAGGGTATGCACAACATTGACAAATCCATCGCGAGCTTCGCGCGGAGCTGCTTCAACTACGCGCTTGATACGAAGCAGGATCTCTGGTTCGCCACGAAGGATACGATTTCCAAAAAATATGACCACACCTTCAAGGATATTTTCCAGGAGATTTTTGACGCAGAGTATAAGGAGCGCTTCGGGAAGGCCGGGATTGTCTATTTCTATACCCTGATTGACGACGCGGTCGCGCGTGTAATGAAATCCGAGGGTGGCTTTATCTGGGCCTGCAAGAACTACGACGGCGACGTCATGAGTGATATGATTTCCTCCGCATTCGGCTCCCTGGCGATGATGACCTCCGTGCTTGTCTCCCCGGATGGAAAATACGAGTACGAGGCCGCGCACGGCACCGTGCAGCGCCACTATTACAAGTACCTGAAGGGCGAGGAGACCTCGACTAATTCCGTGGCCACGATCTTTGCCTGGACCGGTGCCCTGCGCAAGCGCGGCGAGCTTGATGGCATCCAGGAGCTTACACAGTTCTCAGACCGTCTGGAAAAAGCGGTGATTCAGACCATTGAGAGTGGGAAGATGACCAAAGACCTGGCGCTGATCACCACCCTGCCAGATGTGACGGTGCTGAACAGTGAAGATTTCATAAAGGCAGTCCGGGCGACCTATGATGCGCTGTCCTATATGTAATGAATATCATTCCTGACATTTTTAGCCCTGACATTTTTATAGTAAAAAGATAAAATTTCCGGTTGCGAAAATGCTCCAATAGGAGTATACTAGGGTCAGTGAAAATTCCTGGGGTGTTCGACACTCCTGCCGTGTTGAACCTGCATTTACTTTAAATGGGATTCCTATATCGCGTCGGTCGATGCCAGGCCTCCGTTTGCA